>JALQTV010000278.1 GCA_023268675.1 Saprospiraceae bacterium
CCTGCGAAGTAACAGTACAATCATTCCTGTCCGTAACTGTAACATCATAGGTACCTGCTCCGAGGCCTGAAATGTCATCGGTACTTTGTCCCGAACTCCAGTTGTATGTATAAGGACCGATGCCGCCACTGATTGAGGTGGCAATCGCTCCGTTTGTATCTCCAAAGCACACTGGATTGAGAACGCTGTCAAGTGTGATGCTTAGTTCGGTGGGTTGGGTAAGGTTAATGGTTGGAATCTGCGCACTACAACCATCTGCGTTGGTAACGGTCACTCCGTAAGTTCCGGCGCTAAGACCGCTTATGATTGAGTCCGTCGCACCGGTGCTCCATAAAATATTGAATGGGGGGTTGCCACTGCTGATATTCAGCTGAATAGATCCATCGGCCCCACCAAAACAACTAATATAAGTTGGGCTAACACCTATAGTCAATTCAGGCGTCCCCAGTACTTCTACCGAATCAATAACCGTACAAGCCAAGGAGTCCACCACTGTCAAGGCGTAAATCCCGGGAGCAAGGCCATTGATAGCACTGGTACTGGCTCCCGTACTCCAAAGATAGGTATAAGGCGGAGTTCCTCCTGCAATCAGCGCATTGATGGCCCCGATTGGGTTGTTGTCGCAATCTATATTGGTAACATCAAAAGTGATGGACAGCGAATCTGCTTCGCCCTGCTCGATAGAATACACTTCCAGGGTGCAATCATTGGCATCGGTAACCGTGAGCGAATAAAATCCTGCCGGCACATTTTGCAATATTGGCCCCTCATCACCTGTACTCCAACGAATATTGTAACCGGGAGTACCACCATTCACCAAAACCGTCAGCTGTCCATTGCTTTCACCTGCACAGGCAACCGGATTTGCCTGAATGTCTATGCTTAATTCTGCAGGCTCTTCAATCGTGATTATTTCTGTCACTGCAGAACAATCATTAAAATCCGTCACCTCTACCGAATAAGTCCCTGGGCCAAGATCTGTAACGGTATCTGTCGTATCCCCGGTTGACCAATAAAAGCTGTAGGGCCCGGTACCTCCTGTGCCTAAAATCCTTGCAGCCCCATCTCTCAAACCGAAGCAACTCACATCAATCACTGCTATATCCAGACTTAATGCTTCCGGAGCATTTACCTGAATGGTCTCTGCAGTAATACAACCTGCATCATCCGTAACCGTAACCGAATAGCGTCCCGGGGCAAGACCGGTAATTTCGGTTCCGATATCCCCCGTACTCCATTCTACTTGATAAGGAGGCTTGCCCTTGTAAATGTCTAATCTGATGCTCCCACTGCTTTCTCCCTGGCAAAGCACCTCTTTGACATTTGCAGTAATTTGTATGGGTTCTGTTATTTCTATGCTAAAAGTAGTTTCTCCTGTACAACCGGCAGCATCCGTAACCGTAACGGTGTAAGTTCCTGAACCCAATCCGCTTTCTGATTCTGCCGTCGAGCCGGTGCTCCATGCATAGTTGTAGGGACCTTTTCCTCCTCTTACGATCAAATTCGCATCTCCACTTACCGATTCGGCAGCACTCCCACAAATTACCTGTTCTGCTTCTACATAAATCTCTACCGGGCTATACTGGGTGAGGGTACCTGAAGTAGTCACTGTGCAATCATTCCCATCTATTACTGTCAGTCCGTAAATACCTGAGGGTAGATCTGTCACAATAGCTGTTTGATCTCCTTCCGGAGTATTCCACCGGTATCGGTATGGTGGGTTGCCCCCGCTAACATTTGCCTGCAACCACCCGGTGCTTTCCCCATAGCAAAGAAAACTTTCAGGCTTGCTGATACTGACCTCAATAGACTCCGGTTCATCGACATTTATCTGTCCGCTGGTCAGACATCCGGTGTTGTCCACAACGGTAACGTAATAAATGCCCCCCGACAGACCCGTCAACACGGCAGTATTTTCGGTGGTATGTGCCCAATTGTATAAGTAAGGGGCTTCTCCTCCATCCGGACTGACGCTTATGGTACCGTTGCCTTCACCAAAACAAGTGACATCGCTCTGGCTAAACGAAAGGGTAATTTCAGAAGTGGTAATGGTAATTGCATCGCTTACTGTACAACCTGTATTGTCTGTAACTGTCACACTGTGAATGCCCGCAGCAATGCCGGAAACAACCTGAGAAGAACTCCCATTACTCCAACGGTAGGTAAACGGAGAAGTGCCTCCACTTGGAATGGCTCTCAAAGTGGTGGTTCCACCAACTCCGCAAACGACAGCATCCCCTTGAATTTCTACAGCGGCAAGGCTTGAACTTGTAATTGTTCTGGTAGAAGAAACGGCTGTACAACCATTGGCATCCGTAGCTGTAACGCGATAAGTACCAGCTCCTACCCCTGTAATGATAGCCCCTGTTGCACCGTTACTCCAACGATACGTCACAGGACTTGTGCCACCCGTTACCGACGCACTTAAACTTCCTGTTTCTCCTATACAAAGGGTATTTGTACCGGTAATTACAGCAGTCATGGAAGCAGGCTGACTCACTACTACAGAACCTGTAACACTGCAACCACCACCATCCGAAACCGTCACTCTGTAGGTGCCGCCACTCAAACCAGTAATTACCGAGGAGGTAGATCCATTTGACCAACGGTAACTATAAGGGGAAGTTCCACCGGAAGCAATGACCCTGGCACTACCATCATTGACACCAAAACAACTGGCAGGTGTAGCACTCATTGACAAATTGATCGTTCCTCCACTAACCGTCAGGCACTCGTGAATCCCACAATTATTTACATCTGTCATCGTAACACAGTAGGTTCCGGCACTCAAATTGGAAATGGTTGCAGTACGTGCTCCAGTATTCCAGTAATAGCTGTAAGGCTGTACGCCCCCGTCTCCCACTGCTGTCACTGAAAAAGGTTCACTGCAGGAGGATTGCTCCAGATCCAGCCTGAAAGGCAAAGGTTCGACGACCGTCGCTGTCCCAACAGCAGATACTCCGATAGCATCCGTAGCCGTTACCCTATAAGTACCTGAGGGAACGTCACTAAGCACCGACCCCGTAGTTCCCGTACTCCAGGAAAAACGATAAGGAGAGATCCCTCCGAATGCCGTTGCGGTGATTTTAGCGTTGGGGAGGCCCGGACAAGGCTCTTTTATGTCAAATGCAATGGAAACCTGAGCAGAAAGAGTCTGACCTGTAAGGATATACAGAAGCACAAGGACACCGAGGCGTGCAGGTATAGTCTCCTTGCGTAGGTATGAGGCTACCAGTTGAATAATGATCCACATAATGGTGTAATGATTTGTTACCAAAAAACATCGATGCTCACTGCAAACAATAGACTATTCTATGAAGCCCATCTTAATTTTTTGCCTTATGAATGCTTTGATGCCAAATTGTCCTGGAAAAAATCGACCGACCAAAAGGCCTGTTGAATTTCGCAACACAATTCGAAATCAAGAATTACATTCTTACCAAAAAAATCGGGATGGATTCCAGTAAACAGCTTGATTTTTACAGGATAAACGTAGAGGCTCCTCTTTTAGGGAGACCTGAGCAAAGGGTTAATTGGTGAATACTAGGTTGTTATCACCATTACAGAACCATAGCTGCAAATAAACAAAAATTTAGCAAAAAAGCAAAATCCTTAACGCTTGCCATAAACTTGCTTAAATAAACCGACCTTTCTTATTTATACCCATACAAATTTTTGAGCATCCAAACCGGACTCTCCATCAAATCTGTAAGCCGTAAGAAAGCCATTTTTTGCGACGCTATAATCCAAACAGCATACCTTGTCACTTTCACCAAACAGTATGGGATGGGCATTTTTCAACCAATAATGTCCGAAAAAAACAGGTTTGTCAACATCCGAATAAACATCTTCGGGATCCACCATCCCCGGATCTACAAGCAAGTGATTGACCGTATGCAGCTGTGGGTCCGGCACATGTGTAACGGCCA
>JALQTV010000279.1 GCA_023268675.1 Saprospiraceae bacterium
CGTTTGACCTGCGCTTCGCGAACCGCTTGATCGTCGATCGAGAGTACTTCAACTTCTTCATCTTTATCGGTTCGGTATTTGTTGACGCCCACGATTACGTCTTCGCCGCGGTCGATGCGCGCTTGCTTTTTGGCCGCGGCTTCTTCGATCCGTAATTTAGGCATGCCGGTCTCAATGGCTTTCGCCATACCGCCAGCGGCTTCGACTTCTTCAATCAGCTCCCATGCTTTGTCTGCGATGTTCTGAGTCAAGTTTTCCATAAAGTAAGATCCACCCCAAGGGTCGACCACTTTCGTTATACCCGTCTCTTCTTGAATGATGAGCTGTGTATTGCGAGCAATACGTGCCGAGAACTCAGTTGGCAGTGCGATGGCTTCATCTAGGGCATTGGTGTGCAGTGACTGTGTGCCACCGAATACGGCGGCCATCGCCTCGATGGTCGTTCTTACGACGTTATTGTATGGATCCTGCTCTGTGAGCGACCAACCTGAGGTTTGGCTGTGTGTTCGCAGCATCGAGCTTTTTGGGTTTTTGGGATTAAACTCAGCGACGATTTTTGCCCACAGTAGACGTGCCGCGCGAAGCTTGGCGATTTCCATGTAGAAATTCATACCAATGCCCCAGAAGAACGACAAGCGAGGTGCAAAGGCATCGATGTCGAGGCCTGCGGCAATCGCTGTTCGGATATATTCTTTACCATCGGCTAAAGTGTAAGCCAATTCCAGAGCGGCGTTCGCGCCCGCCTCTTGAATGTGGTAGCCCGAAATACTGATGGTATTGAACTTCGGCATGTTTTCCGAGCAGAAGGCGATAATGTCGCCGATGATCCGCATGCTCGGCGCGGGTGGGTAGATATAGGTGTTGCGTACCATGAACTCTTTGAGAATGTCGTTCTGGATCGTGCCGGCCAGTAGGTAGCTGATTTGATGGCATCAAGTGGGGCTATGCCCAATTCCCGTACCCACAGGTCCAGTTCTCTCCAGGTAGAACTGCTGTGGAAAGTCATGGGAACGCCTGCATCCGTGCCGGTCATCAGGATGGCTCCGGAGGTGGCCAACTGTTCGAATTTGCGGCGAAGGGTTGGTTTTCGGGCAGGAACCATCATATAATAAGGCAGAGTTTGAGGGTCGTTGAGGGAAGTTCTGATGTCCTTCACCATGTTTTCCGGCAACCCTTCCATCCAGGAAGGATCGTCGAAAGCCTCGGGATTGTCACGGAAATAGGTGTAGTTCCAGAGTACGGAGATGGTTGGTGTCCAGAAAAGCGTTTTGCCTGAGGCAGTCCTTTCCTTGATCATTTCCATCACATCTGCGGCGTACTCGGGCGCGGTTGCTTGTCCCGTATGTTCAAAACAATCCACTCCGGCGATCAAGCCCCGCCGGATCTCTTCCGGGCGGTGAGAGTGTGCGACGACTTTCAGGTTATGGGCGTGCGCTTCCTCTACGATGGCTTTGATTTCTTCCATGCTCATTTGATCCTGGTCTATGAGTTTGATACAATCCACTCCTGCCAGTGCCAATTTTCTGACTTTTGCCCGTGCATCGTCAGGGTTTTCCACTCCCCAGCGGAATTTTTCTGTTCCGGGATAGGGTTTTTTCTGAATGAACGGCCCTGAAGTATAGATGGTTGCTCCTTCCAGTTTGCCTTCATTGATTTGTTCGCGTACGTAGAGCAATTCCTCCAGGGGCCCCCCGAGGTCTCTGGTACTGGTAACGCCTGCATGCAGCAATTGTTTGGCGGCTGCAGGCATGACCACGTCGCGAAATTGTTCGATATAGGCGGTATCCCAGTGAGCATAATCGCTGTGTCCGACCAACATGAGATGGGAGTGCATTTCCCACAATCCGGGGAGTACACTCATGCCTTCGGTAGAGATGATTTCCGCTCCGGCGGGTATGTCGAGTTGTCCTACCTGCCCAACGGCGGTAATTTTATCATTTTCGATGAGAATGACGCTGTTGTGGAGGGGTTTTCCGCCGAATCCATCGATCAGGGTGCCTCCCACCATTGCTTTGACTCCCGTTTGTGCCTGAAGCTGGCCTATGAGGCCAAAAAACAAGAGCCAAGCGGTCCATTGTTTGATTTTCATGGTTGATTCAATTAAGTTATTGGCCGTTTTTGTGCAAGGGCCGTGGAATAAGATACAATTCTTTTTGTCTGCCATCTATATAGCGGAAGCCTCCTTCCTCAAGTACGCCGTCTTCTTCCATCAGCATACGGATTTCTTTGCCCCATTCTTCGATGTACATGGCTGCGTTGAGTTCTATAGAATAGGCCGTATTCAGGCGGAAGGGATAGTCACCTCGATGCTCGACTCCATCCTGCTGATCCCAGAGTCCGATCATGGGGCCTGCGGCATGGCCGTGGTATCCGATGGGGTGGGTGTATATAGAGGGTTTGATGTCTTCCTTGATGGCTTGTTGGCGTGTACGTGCCAGTGCCTCGTTGCCGGTTGCTCCGGGTTGCATGTTGTCGGTGAGGATGTCCATCAGTCGCAATGCTTTTTGGTGGAGTGCCACCAGGTAGGCTGGAGCTTCCGTTTCGCCGGGTCTGAGGATGTAGGCATTTTGCTGGGTGTCGGTATTCAATCCCAGGTAGGTGATACCGAAATCCACATGGATGAGATCGCCGTGTTGGATGATTTGTTGATCCGGCCGTTTGGAAAAAGCCCTCAGGTGGTCAAAATTTTCCGGGTCTGCTCTTTGCACATCGACGGTAGGGTGAAACCATGTTTGGAGGCCTAGTTCGCGCACTCTTTCGCGGTAAAACCATACAACTTCTTCGGTGGTGGTCACTCCGGGAGTGATGACCTGGTCTGAGAATCCTTCCTGGATGATTTCATGGGCGATGCGGCAGATTTGCTGATAGACGGCTATTTCTTCAGGCGAGCGTGTTTCCAGCCAGCCGATGGCCAGGGCTTCTGCTGAAACGACCCTTTCCTGGTATTTTGGGGGCAGTACACTCATGAGTTTTTCCTTGTGGTAAGCAGAGATGCCGTCTGCCAAGCCAAACCAAGGGGAGGTATTGATGCCTATTTTCTTTGGATCGCGTTCTTCGATGATCTGTTTCAGTCGAAGCCACTGATCGGGCTGACTTTCCTTGTCCCAACTGCCTTTGAATACTTCTCCTACATCGTAGCGAGCGCAGGCGAGGGTTTCCAGAGATTCGCCATTGTCGTAAACAACGAGCATGGTGGTACGTCGGGCAGATAACCAGGCAGAGGGCAGCATGGTCTTCAGGACGGGATCTTCGTTGTATTCGCGGGCAATGATGAGCCACATGTCAATGCCTTCGCGGCGCATGATATCGGGCAGGATGGTTTCTACTCTGTTTTTGAGCCAGCGGTCTCTGACTTCTCCTTCTTGTTTTAGGGAAACGATGGCGGGCATCTGTGCAAATGCCGGCAGGTAGGCCAGGAGGGCCAGGATAAACATTGTTTTTCTCATTTTTTGAAGGAAAAAATAAGAAAAGTTTGGCATTTGCTTCGGTAAATCAAGCAAAAATTGGGTTTGTCGAGAAGATATAGGGTCTTTGAGCAATGCTTCAAAGAATTCGGCATAAGGGCAATACTTGTTTGGAATCGAATGTAGGTCAATGCCTGTAGCGGCGGCTACTACCCTGAGCTTTCCAAACGGAAGCCTGGAACACTCAACGCCTCGTCCACGATTGTCAAAAGCACAAGAACTTTCCGTTTGATTTTCGGTAAAAAAATACAGATAATCTCGGAGGTACCCGTCTCAAATCTTATAATTCAAGATTTGAGACGGGGTATTTTAGGTTATGAATGATTTAGGTTTTACATTACTCTCCTTTTGAGGGCTAGTTTTTTATCCATATTTAATTACTAATTGTTTAACCATGAAGAAAAATTACTTTTTTCTGTTGATTCT
>JALQTV010000027.1 GCA_023268675.1 Saprospiraceae bacterium
CCTGCTATCGGAGCACTGCTGTTCGAACCGTTGTACCAGATATAGTAGTAGGATCCCGCAGGACTCGCACTCACCGATACCGGCCAACTCGGCTCATTGGCACAATAAGAATAATCAGGTATCGTCACTTCAATATCGGGATACGCTACCACCTGTACGTCTTTACAAACCTGCACCGTATTATCACAAAGGGACGTACTAGAGTTTGCACAAACGCGATAGGTAAATGCTTCAGAAGGGCTGGCAATATTCGTCGGAGGCGTAAAAACGGGATTTAAACAAGAAGAAGTACAACTCAGGTACGCAAGATTAGCATTGGCACTGACTCCAGACCACACAGCCGTGGAACTACTGATAGAACCGCTGACTTCTATTCGGGCATTACAACCTTCTGCTACCACTACCGGAGGTGCAAAAACATCTCCAGGAACAGATGTCACCCGATACATGTGTGTATTCGCCCCTGACTCACAGTAAACTACAGAATGAGGTCCCGCACCCGTAATACAAAAACTCTCTGTTAGTTTTCCAACATTCATGCAATCACCATTGACAATGAAGTCTTGGTTTCCAGTAGCAATCGAACCTGAAGCTTTTTCTAGTATAACACCAATCGCATCCGGGTGAAGTGTGACAATAAATTCTACACATCTCTCGGAGCCCAATGCACAATTACATTGACCATCCCGATTTACTTCGCAACTCACATAACTTCCACCCGGATCATTGCTTAGATCTATATAAAAGGTTGGAACCGTACCTGGACAATAAGTCGTCGCAGAAGCATTCTCATCTGGACACTGCCCCTTCAACCCAGTCACAAACCCTGTGGCAATAAAAACCAGAAGCAAGCTCCTGACAAGTGATTGCTTGAGTAGTTTGAACCGAGCTGTCTGACCAAATGGGGTCATAGGATAAAACTGGATTTTAAAGGGCACATACTAATACAATGCTAACCGGAAAGTTCGGTTAACAATTGCTTGTAATTTTTGGCCTTGGGGGAAGGGCTCTCTTTGGAAAGAATAAATTTACTAGAATAACTACCCTTAGTGGTTTTATCAACGTTTTTTTTCCCTTAAAAATTGGTGGAAAGGATGTTACAGACTACATTTCATTCAAATAAACTCAATCTACATATCGATACGCCGCCTCAACCGTATCGCAATTTTCTTTTTCGGCAAGCCGGAAAATACCCTCCAAAGCCTCACCAATAGCCATTTGTACTTTTGCAATGACCTCTTCGTAGGGCATCCGCTCCGCTTCCATCAGCGTGATTCCCATGGCACCTCCCAGACTGACTACAAAATCAGGGGCATACAAAATACCTCGCTCTTTCAACATCCCTGCATGCAATGCAGGATCTGACAACTGATTGTTGGCAGCACCGGCTATGCCCCGACATTTCAACCTGGAAATACTCGACGCATCCAAGATCCCGCCCTGCGCACAGGGAGAAAAGATGTCACAATCCGTATCAAAAAGCGCTTCTGCACTAACCAATTCATACCCTTCCTGGTCTTCAAAGTGCTTAACAGTCTCCGCATTCATTTCGGAAAAAAGAATATAAGCTCCTTCTGAACGAAGCAAGTGCGACAAGTAACTGCCTACATTCCCCATGCCTTGTATCAATATCCGCTTTCCTTCCAGATCGCCAGTTCCAAAAACCTGCCGACAGGTAGCCCGAATGGCTGCAAAAACTCCATAAGCCGTAGGAACAGAAGAAGATCCCGAACCGCCCGTAGCCGGCGTACGGGAAAAAATATAAGGGGCCGCAACCGTATGCAATACGTCCATGTCATCAGAAGTCGTGCCAATATCAGGACCTGCATAGTACTGCCCACTGAGATTTTTGATGTGCGCCCCCAGACGGAGCAATAAAGCATGCCGCTCTTGCGGATCTAATTCCCGGGTCAGATAAACTACCGTTTTTCCACCTCCCCACGCCATTTTGACGGTAGCAAATTTCAAGGTCATGGCTGCGGACAACTTCATCGCATCCAGAACAGCTTCCTGCAAATTACCATAGGCCTTCATGCGAGTACCCCCCGCCGAAGGTCCCCTTTCAGTAGAATGAACGGCAATGATTATCCAGGCATCGGCAGCCCTGTCACGATACACATGGAGGCTCTCTCCGCCCCAGCGTTCCAGCATTTGTTGGTCTGTGATCATGTTTTGTCAACTATGTCCAAAATTCTTCCGGGATTCAATAGACCCTCCGGGTCAAAAATTTCTTTTATGCGACGCATCAATGCCAGTTCTTCTGCCGAACGGCTGAGCGGCAACCACTGCTTTTTGTCCAAACCTATGCCGTGCTCTGCAGATACCGAACCCTTCAATTCAGACAGCGGGGCATATACGATGCGATCAATTTCCATCTTAAGGGCATTGCCTGCCATCTGCTTGTTGACCAGAAAGTGAAGGTTTCCATCGCCCAGATGGCCAAAAGCATACGCATTCACTACCTCCGGCAGGGCTTCCAGCAATGGCTTGACCAAGGCTACATAGTCTCCAATTTCCTGAAGCGGCAAACTGATATCAAAACTCTGGGTAAAATCCGTAGCACCCGTCATCACCGTGACATCTTCCCTAATGTTCCAAAACCACTCCAAATCAACTGCCGAATGTGCCAAAACGGCGTCTTCAAAGGCACCCGATTCCATGCCGCTTTCCAACAAATTGGATAGTTCCCGGTAATCGGCAACTGCATCCTGGCCATGCGTTTCCATCAAAACGTAAAAAGGATAACCATGCGGCAAAGGAGCCCTATAGGGAGAGCGCTCCGAAGTCTGAGCTTCGTAAGTGTCCTGCCACAACAACTCGAAACTCGCCAGTTTGCTCCCCAGTGCTGCTTCCGATTGCCGCAGCCACTGCAAGGCTCCATCAAAACTTGTCAACCCAATCCAGGCAGCCTGCCTGCTTTGTGGCAAGGGCGACAGTTTCAACATGGCACGGGTAATGATACCCAAAGTGCCTTCAGAACCGACAAACAATTGGGAGAGTGCATATCCGGTATTGTCCTTGATGAGTTTTTTCATGGTGTCAATGATGCGCCCGTCGGGCAAAACGACTTCTAAACCCAACACCAGATTACGAGTCATGCCATATTTGATCACATTAACCCCTCCGGCATTCGTCGCGATGCATCCGCCAATTCGCGCACTGCCCCTGGCCCCAAAACTCAAAGGAAAAAACAGTCCTTCTTTTTGTGCAGCTTCCCGTATAACATCCAGAATGGTACCGCTCTGAACCTGCATGGTCTTGCTGTATGGATCTATTTCCTCAATGGCATCCATGCGCTCCAGGCTGATGACCACATCCGAAGGACGGGAAACAGTGGAACCCACCAACCCTGTAAGGCCGCCGTGGACAACCATGGGCTGCCCCCCGGCATAACAGATAGCACAGCACTGGGAAACTTCTTCCGTACTTCGGGGTAAGATTACACATAGAGCCTGCAGAGGAGTTTCCATCTGCCAGATATGGGCATAACGGCCTTGCAGGGCATCTCCGAAAAGAACCCGGTCCGGTCCCAGGACAGCGACGAACTGCTCAATCAATGATGATTTACCCATTTCTTCAAGCCTCCATTCGCTTTTTAAGCTCCGCGTGCAGGGCTGAGATATCTACTTTTGCCGGATCATCCACCTTGGCGCACAATTCCATCAGTATGGCATCCTGCTTGCGCCCACGGCTGATCGCCTCTGAATAGCGAAGGTCCTCCCTAAAAGTGACCATAGAATATTTTGAAGAAAATTCAGGAAGCTGTTCTTCCATTTTCAATTCCAGTTCATGCTTCAGGTTGAACAAGGGATTGGCCACATGGGCCTTCATTTCTTCAAAGTTATCCAGCGCAAGATCCGCAATCGCATCTGCATCAGGCTTGCGATGTTGTTGGAAGTGGCTGAAAACCGCTGACCAGTCATCTCCATGAGCTTCCAGCATTTGATCCAGGACCACCACGTCTTCAAAACTTGCATTCATGCCCTGGCCGTAAAAAGGTACGATTGCATGAGCAGCATCCCCCATGAGCAGCGTCTTTCCGAATGTCTGCCAGGGATAGCACTTGATGGTGCCCAAAGTACTAGCCGGATTGTTTTGAAAGTCTTCCAGCAAATCCGGCATGTGGGGAAGGGCATCCGGAAATTCCTCGCGGAAAAAAGCAAGAATTTTTTCGGGGCTATCGAGCGATTGAAAACTCTTAGGTCCCTCAAATGGCAAAAAGAGGGTGACGGTAAAACTGCCATCCAGATTGGGCAAAGCAATCAGCATATAGCCTCCCCGGGGCCAGATGTGCAAAGCGTTTTTGTCAATTCTGAAACCTCCATCAACTGTCGGAGGAATGCTGAGTTCCTTGTAACCATGGGATAAAAATGCCTGAGAAAAGTTAAATGCCAGACTCAAAGACTGGTCTATCATGCTTTTTCGCAAAGCGGAACCTGCCCCATCCGTACCTATCACTACGTCACTGGCTACTTCCAGCATCTGCCCGCTAACCTGGTCTTCAAATACCGCATGGGCATGCTCCAGATTGACCGATCGGCAGCGATGCCTGAAATGCAGGTTTACTCCCGGCAAGCTTGCCGCCATCTTGATCATCTCCAGATTGAGGTGTTGTCTGGAAACAGAATTGATGTATTCGCCTTCTCTTCCACTATAGAGAGAATAATGCGCTGCGCCACTCTCCGGATGTATCATACGGCCCCTCATGGGAATGCAGAGGGGAGCAATGGTCTCCTCCAGACCTACCATCTTCAAACCTTCCCAGCCCCTGTCAGATAGTGCGAGGTTGATAGAACGCCCGGCATAAGTATCCACCGTCCTGAAATCAGCGCGCTGTTCAAACACATCCACCCGGTATCCCCGCTGTGCCAGGCGAATCGCCAGCAAACTGCCGCACAAGCCCGCACCTATGATTGTAACTTTTCCTTTTGCCATATCCGTTATTTTAGTTCTTCCATCGAAGAGGCCAGTATTTCAACAAATCGCTCAACATCCGCAAAGCTGTTGTACAGGGGTACCGGCGCTACCCGTATGACATCCGGTTCCCGCCAATCTGCAATCACTCCCTTTGCCCGAATGCGGTGAAAAAGGCTTTTTTCTCCGTTTTTTATCTGTATGGACAGTTGACAACCTCTTTCGTTGGGATTCGAAGGTGTGATGATGCGCACGCGCTCGTTTTCAAGTTCGTGCAACAATTGCTCCAGGTATCCGGTGAGCTGCTTCGATTTGTCAACCAGGGCCTTCATACCGACTTCGTCGAAAATTTCCATAGAGGCACGCATGGCAGCCAATGGCAGGACCGGCACATTGCTGAGCATCCAGCCTTCCGCTCCCGGCGTTGGGTCAAAGGCCTTGCGCATGTTGAAACGGGTCTCCTTGTTGTGCCCCCACCAGCCCTCAAAACGGGGAAGTGCAGGGTTGTGGGCATGTCTCTCGTGGATAAAAACAGCCCCAAGGCTACCCGGCCCGGAGTTGAGGTATTTGTAAGTGCACCAGGCTGCAAAATCCGGTCCGTCTTCGTGCAGATTCAACTGAATGTTACCGGCAGCATGCGCCAGATCAAAACCTACCACACAGCCTTTGGCATGAGCAAGTCTGGTAATATGCCCCATATCAAAACGCTGTCCGGTATAGTAATTGACACCACCCAGCAACACCAAAGCGATCTGCTCGCCTTCTTTTTCCAGCATGGCTTCTATGTCTTCCATGCGAATCAATACCTCTCCCGGTCTGGGACGCAGTTGTACAATCGCATCCTCGGGATCGTACCCGTGAAATTTGGCCTGCGAGGCAATCGCATAGCGATCAGACGGGAAAGCATCAGATTCCATCAAAATCTTATACCTGCCCTTTTCCGGCCGGTAAAAGGAAACCATCAGCAGATGCAGGTTGACCGTCAGTGTATTCATGACCGCCACCTCTATTGGCAGCGCACCTGCAATGGCCGCCGTAGATTTTGTAAGCAATTCATGGTAATCCATCCAGGGGTCAATCGGCTTGAAGTGTCCCTCCACACCGTATTTTTCCCAGTCGAGCAACTCCGCTTCTACAAATTGGCGGACAGATTTGGGTTGTAAACCCAGAGAATTGCCATTCAAATAAATGAAAGGCTCCCCATTTTCCTGCAAAGGCAGGTGAAAACGATCGCGATAAGCACGCAGCGGATCCTGCTTGTCCAATGCTTCCATGTTTTAATTTTTTAAAAATCTGGATTTTTCCAGTCCCAACCATTCCAATGCCGTTCCTGACAACAATTGCGTTTTCACTTCCTCCGTGTAAGGCATGCTTTCGATCAACTTCCCGGGTTCGTGCTCGCCCAGTGGAAAGGGGTAATCTGACCCCAGTGCAATGCGGTCTGCGCCGATCAAGTCAATCAAATAGTCCAACATCCTCGGATCCATGACCAGAGAATCCAGATAAAATTTTCCCAGATAACTTTTGGGAGAATGCGGATTGTCCACCGCACAAAGGTCCGGCCTTACATTGAATCCATGTTCTATTCGGCTGATCGTGGCAGGAAAAGAACCGCCCCCGTGTGCAAAGGCTACCTTAAGATCGGGCAAACGCTCCAATACGCCCCCAAAGATCATAGAACAAATCGCTCTCGAAGTCTCAGCAGGCATGCCCACCAGCCAGGGAAGCCAATAATCCTGCATATCGTCCTTGCCCATCATGTCCCAGGGGTGCACAAAGACCGCAGCACCCAGTTTTTGCGCTGCTTCAAATACAGGAAAAAGAGCCGGATGGTTGAGGTTCCACGAGTTGACGTGCGAACCTATCTCTACTCCCGCCAGTCCCAGTTCGTTTACGCAGCGTTCCAGTTCCTGAATAGCCAGATTGGGATCCTGCATCGGCAAAGTTCCCAAACCCACAAAACGATGGGGATACTGCTGGCATATTTCCGCAATATGGTCGTTGAGAAAACGAGCTACTTCCAACGTGTCTTTGGGTTGTGCCCAATAATTGAACAATACGGGAATGGTGGAAAGCACCTGTACATCTACTCCCAGATGATCACACTCGCGCATGCGCGTCTCTGCCGACCAGCAATTGTCCTCAATCTCCCGAAAAAATTTGTCGTCCACCATCATGCGCGCGCAACAGGACTTGTGGTGGTCCAGGTGGATAAATCCGGAGTAACCAAATTTATGCGCCCAGCGGGGCATGTGCTCCGGCATGATGTGGGTGTGAATATCTATTTTGAAGGGTTTGCCTGACATATCATGGTAGTTTTCAACAAATCATTAGCCTTTCTGCGAAAAATAAAAGCCCAGTTCCCGCTGTATCTCCTCAGGAAGAGCCGGCAATTCCGATCGCGGAATCAACAGTGTCGAAACGTTGTGCAAATCTTTGAAAATATGATGCCTGGCAGCCGTCTGTTGAAGGTAATCGTAGCCGGAAGATCCACCGGTACCTACCTTTTTGCCCAACATCCGCAAAACCATCTGGGCATGCCTGTAACGCCAAGTGGTCAACAATTCGTCAAGATCCGTCAAACGACTCAAGAGGTTGAAAGGCATCTGTAAAATGGGTTCGTCGCGGTAAAGCTTAATCAGTAATGCCGCCAGCGTAGCCTTGTACGACAGCCTGAGTTCACCGGCATCCCGCAACTCGGCATGCTTTTGAGGGTCAAAGATGTTGTCGTAATAACTGGCCGTACTGTCCAGCACACTCAGGCGGATGGTCCGGGATTCCGGAGCCAGGTACTCGGAAGCCATAATAGCCTCTCTTTCTTTTTGCAGCATGCGCTGCACTGCCTCCTTATAGAGGCCCACAAACTTGAAGTTTTGGAATTCCAGAAAAGGGGTTCTTTCCAACCAGGCCTCTACCACCTCAAAGAGCGTACCGCCGTTTTCAGTTTGCCGCAACATGGCTTTTTGTTCCTCCGTAAATACAATATCAAAATCGGCCTTGTTGTAAGTCATCCGGTGGTCTCGGGGCAAACCGAGCATGCTCTCCACCATCCTGAACTGAAAACTCTGAAAACCGGAAGCTGGAAACAGGTAACTCCGGAAGTCCAGAAAATCCAATGGCGTCATGGTTTCCATCACCCGAATCTGCTGTATGAGCAATTCTACGATTTCAATGATGCGATCCAGACGGGCAACCGCCGTACCGATATTCCTTTCATCTACCCGGTTGTTTTGGAACATTTCTACCAACGACCCCAACTCGTGCAGGATTTGCTTGAACCAGAGTTCATACACCTGATGCACAATGATAAACAACATTTCCTCATGGGCAGGATTTTCTCCCTTCACCTCACTTCTGGGATGTTGGGCACTCAGAATTTTATCCAGTTCCAGGTAGGAATGGTAATGAATGGTAGTAAATTTTTTGGCTTCTTTTTTATCCATGGTTAGTGCTTGATATCCTACGAATATACGATTTAGTGCCGCTACTTGTATGCTGCCCCGCGCTTTTGGGATGGAATTAATGGTGCCAAGATTGAATGCCTCCCAGGCGATTTGAGGACACAATTCGAATATTTGATGACCAGCTCCGGATAGAACAGCCAGATAACAGATTGGAGAGACACTTCAATAAACCGTAATGTCTTCTACCCATTCGTGAACCTTGCACAAAAACCTGGTGACCTTTGTGCTAAACCGACGCTCACCTGTGAAAAGCTTCCCTCCAACTTTTGTATTTTGTTGGCCATAAACCAACCAAGCATGTCAACAAGCAAAGTAGCTGTCATTGGAGGAAGTTCCTGGGGAGGCTGGATAGCCCTGAAATTGCTGGAAGCCGGAATGTCGGTTACCGTGGTCGAACCCAAAGGAGCCGGTCACGACGAGTCCGGTTCCGGTGGATTTTCGCGCATCATCCGCGCTACTTACGGCGGAGATCCGCTTTACATGGATATGGTCAGCCAGGCCTTTGAAGAGTGGAAAGCGTATGCCGCTCAATGGAACAAACAGCTGATCACCCCTACCGGCCTGCTATGGCTTTTCCAGGGCGACCCACACTATGCCAGGCAATCATTGCAGCAAATGCAGCAATACGACCATGTACTGGAGGAGTGGAACCCGCAAATAGCCGAAAAACGCTTCCCGGATTTTTGTTACGATGACATCCGGCAAGTTTATTTCGAACCGGAAGCAGGGTATATCGAAGCCGGTCCAACCTGCGACTTCGTACGCCAACAGGTAGTAGCAGCAGGAGGAGAGTGGTTGTGCCTTTCGGGAAAACCGGGGGCTTTACAAAGTGGCAAACTTCACGAACTGATCCTGAGCAACGGCAGTCGCCTGAACGCAGATTTTTTTGTTTTTGCCGCAGGCGCCTGGAACCCCCTGCTCTTTCCCGAAATACTTCAGGACAAGGTTTACCTTTCCCGACACGATGTTTCGTTTTTTGCCGCAGGCAGCACACACAAACTCACCAATCTGCCGATATGGCTGGATTTTGACCCCGAAGGCATCCTGTTTTACGGCATTCCCCACCAGTCACCCGGCATCAAAGTCTCTTTTGACGAAAGAACCTACCGGCTACCTGATGCCGCTGCACCCAGAGCAGCCGATGAAAAGCTTACCAAGAGAAACCAGGATTACCTGGCATGGCGCCTGCCTTTTACGCGGGGAGCACAGCTGACCAAAAACCGCGTGTGCATTTACGACAATACGCCGGATGGCGATTTTATCATCGATCTACATCCGGAATGCTCCAATGTGCTAATCGCCTCCGGTACCTCCGGCCACGGCTATAAAATGGGCCCCGCCATAGGCAACCTGGTGGCAAATTGGCTAAACGACAAAGAACTCCTGCCGGAGCGCTTTTCTCTGAAAAGGTTTGAGCAAAATACCCCCCTGCAGTCGCAATTTTTCGCCGCCGGCAAAAATGGAAAATAATAATTGCTAAAGGGACATATTTTTATTCCCTTTGAGTAATAAAAAATGAAAAAAAAGCGTTGCGATTGCAACATTTAAACCCATACAAAAACATGAAAAAGAATCAGGTATTAATAGTCTTGCTAATCCTCTTGGTAATCGCCCTTCTCATGTCCCTGTTTTGGGGCAATCAGCAAAAAACAGAAAAAGAACAGCTGATGGCTGACAACGAGGTATTGACAGAGGCCATCGGCGGCCTGGGCAATATCAAAAAAGAACTGGAAGCCGAAGTGGATAGCCTTATGACAGAATATTCTGCTCTGGCAGCAGAAAACGAATCGCTGTCCGGTTCACTGGCTGCCGCAAAAACAGAAATCGCTAAAAAAGCAGCAGAAGTGCGCAACGCAAAGGCAAGCTCCAGCGCAGAAATCAACAACCTGAGAGCAGAAATCCAAAGCCTGCTGGATATCAAGTCAGAACTGGAAAGCAATATCCTCGCCATCCAGTCAGAAAATGACTCGCTTCGAACCAGAACAGGCGTCCTGGAACAGGATCTTTCCCTGGCAAAAGAAGACATCGCAGCCCTCAACGAACTGAACAATGCCATCCAACAGGAAGTGCGCAAACTCACCCTGGCCAATTTCAAAGCAAGTGCTTTCGACGTAGTCGTAGGACAGAAAAACGACAAAGTTACCGCCAAATCCAGAAGAGCCAGCAAAATTACCGTCAATTTCGAATTGATGAATGTACCCCCACAGTACCAGGGAATCAGGCCTTTGTACCTAACCATCACCGACACCAACGGAGTACCCGTCAACGCCGCCAACCCCTACAGCACCAAGGTTACCGTCAACGGCCAACCCATGGACATCATAGCAGTAGATGCCAGAGAAGTGGACCTGATCGACAACCAGCGACTTACCCTTTCCTATGATATAGATGAAAAATTAGAGCCAGGATTTTACAGAGCCACCGTTTATACCGATATTGGCCTGCTCGGAGCCGTGAGCTTCAAGTTGCGATAGTCATTATTAGTATAATATTGTTATGAATCAATTTTTCAAACCAGGGAGATTTATCCTAGTCTCCCTGATTTTCCTTTCTTCCTGCATCTCCAATAAAAAACACCTGGAGCAAATTACTGCCCTGAATCAGGACTTCTACCGGGAATTGGATGCACTCAACAGCAAACTTTCCATCGCAAACCACCAAATAGACAGCCTTCGGATAGCCCTGGCAGAAAAAAGAGGGGCCAATGAAGCACTGACCGCCATGCAGGACAAACTGATGTTTCGCATTGAAGAACTGGAAGACGAGCTGGAAACAACCACCGAGAAGGCCCAAAATCGCTCCGCCACTCTGAGCCAGGAACTGCAAAAACGTGAAGCACTGATTCAAACCAAAGAAAAAGCCATCAGCGACCTGAAAGAGTGGATCAATTCCAATGATGCGTCACTCGCCGCCCTGGCACTGCAACTGACAGACTCCCTCTTTGTCGAAGACAGCCTGGGTCTGGCAAATATCAACACAGAAAAAAGTGAAATTGCGATAACCCTTAGCGAAGAATTACTTTTTAAATCCGGAGCAACCGACCTGAAAACAGAGGCCCTGCCCACACTGGAAAAAATAGCAGCCATCCTCAATACCCAGCCAGATAAGGTAATGTTCATCGTGGGCCACACCGACAACCAAAGTACCGGCAACCGCAACCTGAAAGAAAGCCTTGACTTTAGCGCCGTACGCGCTGCCAAGGTCATGCACAGCCTGATTCAGGATTTTGGTGTTGCCCCCAATCAACTTACCCTGGGTGCCCGAGGCGAATACGCTCCAAGGGCTTCCAATGAAACCCCCGAGGGAAGAACACAAAACCGACGCATCGAACTGATTATCTCCAAAAATCAGGCCTCGCTCCTGCGCGACCTGAAACGGAGAATGGATAAATTATAGGTTCAACCAATATGTCAGCTTCGCAACCAAAGCACGGTTGCGAATCATGAAATTGTTGGCAAAGTAGTTGTCGGTATATACCAGAAAGAAATCCGAAACCGGAGCAAACCGCCATTGCAAGCGGGTATTCAAGTTGACATTGTCGATCTGGTTGTTGTACTGGATAAAAGTCGTCCAAAACAGACTCTTCGTAAAAGTCAGGTCTATCCTCGGTCCAAACAACACCAAATCCGTAGCCACAAAAGGAGCAGGCAACACTATGTGGTTGTAGTTGTAATTCATAGCGATGTTGACATAAGGCTGCTTTCGGAAAGTCAGTGTACCGTCCAGGGTCAACTTGGTTCCATTGTAGAATTGTCCGTATTCCACCCTTCCCTGTACCTGCCAGGGCTTCCTTCGATCCGATGAATAGAAAATACTTCCGGAAGAATAGCTGTATTCCGTTTCTGCAGGCAGGTATACTTCACCCAATCGGGTAGGGTTGAATTCGTCAAACAGATATGTGTATTCGTTGGTAAAAGCAAAGCGCAGGCGGCTTTCGTTGGTATAGGCAATGGAGAATTCAAACTGATACTCATGATCCGTTTTGCCTACCTCAGGATTCCAGAATACCCTTGCACTGACACCCGGGTTCAGGTTGACAATTTTAGGGTTGGCAGGATAATAAAACCACTCAGCCCGCGGGTTGATGCGGTAAAAGTCGTTTCTGGGCACAAACCCCACTTCAGGGCTATAATCTTCGCTTACCCACTGATGTTCCCACTCCGAAGAAAAAGTCCGGATGCGGTACCCCAGAGAAAACCCGTGAGCAAAAGGTATTTTATCTGTCTCGCTGTACTTTTCCTTGAGCTCGCGATGCAAAAAAGCCTTTCCCGTCCAGCGGTTGTCCGCAGAAGCCAGATTGTAGTCAAGCCCTACTACACGGTTAAACTTTGTGATATCCGTATAGTCATCGAGGTCTTCAAAGGTTTGTTTGTTTACAAAAATCAACCCTATGTTGGACTGGGCAAATACTTTTCTTTGCAAAGCCGCTACTGTATAGTTATATGTTGGCTCGTAGTCGATTTCTTCATCCGTAAAATCATCTTTACTGGCCGTTTCCATGTTTAGGATTCCTATACGCCAGTTGTCATTCAGCTTACCACTCAAGCGAGCACCTCCATAGATAGGGATGCTCTCTCCACTCTTTATGCCTATCCTGCGGGAAAAAAACGGATTGATGCGAGAGTCTCCAAAACCACCAAACAGATCCGCATTTTCCAGAAAAAATTGCCGCCTTTCCGGGAAAAACAGCTCAAACCTGCCCAGGTTGGTCTGCTGCTGATCCACCTCTACCTGTGAAAAATCAGGATTGACAGTCAGATCGAGGTTGAGTCCCGAAGAGACACCGATCTTGACATCCCCTCCAAAGCCAAAATTATTGACCCTGTCAGTACCTTCTTCGTGGTTTTTCAAAGCACCTCCACTGATGTATGGAATGACAGACATATTGACCCCGGGTTTTTTGGGTGCTTCTTCCCAGATCATCTTGCTCATGTACCCCAGATTCAAGGGCAACTGATTACTGGGCAACCGATTCCAACTGGACTGGGTACTGGACTGGGTATCCATCCGGTAGGAGTTGAAGTTCCACTCGCTGCTGCCCTCCGAAAAACGAAGTGTGGTAAAAGGTATGGCCAGCTCAGCTGTCCAGTATTTGTCGTGAATTTTGGCTACTCCGGTCCATTTGTTGTCCCAGGATATGTCCCAACCACGCCGAAAATCCCTTCCACCTCCCGAAATCAAACCCTCACGGGTCACCCCATAGGGAGTAATACCAAACAAAAAAGCATTGGTATTGTCGTTGAAGGGGTCTATCACAAAGGCAATATGATCGTTGCCACTGGATTGGTAGTCCCGCCTGTAGGAGTGCGTGACGTATTTATTGCCGGGAGCGTGACAGATGGCTGCTATGTACAAATACTGATCATCAAAGGTCATGTAGATTTCTGTCTGATAAGCTGTCTGCATGGTATCAGAAGGCCGGTATTCCCAGAAATTCTTCGCTCCGCGTCCGGCAAACCAGGCTACTTCGTCCACATTGCCATCCAGAACGATGGCTTGGTTGGTCTTTTTAAGAAAGATGGGATCCTGACGGTATTTTTCCATTTCGGGAGACTGCCCGTGGGCCATGCCAAATGACAGGAGGAAAAAGCTGAGCCCCCCAAGGAGTTGCAATAATCTCATGGTTTGTGTTGGTTGGTTTTTCGTAAACATAAGTAGTCGAACTTACAGGTTGAGCCAGTAAGTTAATTTTGCTATGATAGCCCTGTTTTTCCCCTGAAAATCACTGGCGTAGTAATTGTCGGTATATACCAGAAAGAAGTCTGATACCGGCGCAAACCGCCACTGAAACCGGGTATTTATATTGAAGTTATCTATTTGATTGTTATACTGGAAGAAAGTTGTCAGAAAAATATTCTTCGTAAAGGTCATATCTATCCTCGGCCCTATCAACACCAGGCTACTGTTGTCAAAAGGCTCCGGTAAATCTATGTAGTTGTAGTTAAAATTGACTGCAATCGATCCGTAAGGCTGGTAGCGATAAGTGACCTGTCCCCTAAGCCCGTACCGATTGCCGTTGTAAAATTGTCCTATCGTAGGGTTTAACTCATAAGTAATGACTTTCCTGCGGTCAGACTGATAACTCCCTTCTATATTGATGTAATTATAACTGGTACCACTCGCCAGCTCCTGGTCTCCCAACCCACTGGGGTCAAATGGTTCGAAAAGATACGTGTAATTGTGGCTGATGCCTATCCCTGCTTCTGCAGAATTGGCAAAACTGGCTTCCCAGCCAAAAGTAAACTGATGGTCCGTTTTACCCAACTCAGGCTGCCAGAATACCATGGCTTCCACACCAGGTCCGTGACGGTTGATCAAACCGTTTTCAGGATAATAAAAAAGATTGGCCTTGGGATTGAGGTTGAAAAAATTGGATCTGGGTACAAAACCTACCTGGGCATCAAATCCCTCACCTATCCACTGGTGGTTCCACTCGGCTCTGAAAGCCCTTTTTTGGTGCAGAATGCGAAAACCATGAGAAAATGGATCTTCTCTTTCTGCCGCAGAAAAAGATCGATGCAAATAGGCCTTGCCTATCCAGGAGTTGTCGTTGGACACCAGGTTGTAATCCAGGCCAAAGGTTCGGTTGAAGGGATCATAGGTATTCCCCTGGCTGTCACCTTCTCCAAAAGCTTCCTTATTGACAAAAATTACGCCTACATTGGAGCGCTGCCCCAACCTGCGCTGCACAGCTGCAACAGCATAATTAAAGCTGGGCAGATCGTTGTCCGTATCTTCGGCAGTTTGCATATTGAGTATGCCAAGCCTCCAGTTATTGTTGAGTTTTCCGCTCAGGCGTGCGCCAAAAAGGATAGGGTTCTGGATGTTGTTGCCGGTAGAAGTATCCTGAGCAATGCCTATACGCCTGGAAAAAAACGGATTGGCCCGGGGAGTTCCAAAACTGCCAAATAAATCGGCGTTTTCCAGAAAGAATTGCCTCCTTTCAGGAAAAAATATCTCAAATCTGTCGAGGTTGGTCACCTGCTGATCGACTTCTACCTGCGAAAAGTCGGGATTGATCGTCAGATCGAGGTTCAAGCCCGGCGTAACTCCAATCTTCGCATCCCCACCTATGTTGGGCTGGAATACAGGATCCATCTTTTCCGGGTCAAATTCCTGTGTATGAGAAGCCGATATATAGGGAATGACAGAAAAATTGGCTCCGGGTTTTCTCAGAGGCTGTTCCCATACCATACGCCCCATGTACCCCAGGTCCATTACAATCTGGTTGCGCGGAATCCTTTGCCAGGTAGAATTCGAGTTGGATTGGGTATCAAAACGGTATGAGTTGAAGCGCCACTCGGTACTTCCTTCTGTATAACGCAGGGTAGTAAAAGGTATGGCAACTTCACAGGACCAATACCCATCGTGGATTTTTGAGGTACCGGTCCACTTGTTATCCCAGGAATCATCCCAATCCGTCCGGAAGTCACGGCCTCCATTAGAGATAAGCGCTTCCCGCATGACGCCAAACGGGTTGATCCCAAAGACAAAAGCATTGGTTTGATCCGTAAAAGGATCGAAAAGAAAGGTCAGATTGTCATTGCCCCCGGCGCGAAAATCCCTGCGCAGGGAAGGAGTGATGTAATGCTCTCCGGCAGAATAACAACGGGCACCAATATACAGGTTCTTGTCGTCATAGAGCATGTATATCTCCGTCTGGTACGTTGCCCTGGAAGTATCGTTGGGAAAATAATTCCAAAAATTGTCAGCAGCTTTACTCAACTGCCACTCCGGCTCGTCGAGATTGCCATCCAATACTATCGCCTTATCGATTTTAGCTACGAAAACAGGAGAAGATTGATCCTGTGCATGTAGATTGGCCAGTGCTCCCAGAGCTACCATCCAATGAACAATCCATAATTTTTTCATGGGCGTAAATTTATGTTTTTAAGCCCATTAATTAACTTATGTTAAGGACTTTAAGAAAGCATTAAAGTTTTCCGTACCTTTAAAAGAAAACGATTACCAACATGAAACTTTACTTCAACCCATTACCACTATTGGCGTTGACAGGTATTTTGGCTTTGACGCTCTCAGCCTGTAGTTCCAATGGTACCAAACATTCACCTGTCTTTACAGTAAGTCTCCCTGATGACATCAATGAAACCGCCCTTGACGGCAGATTGCTGCTCATGCTTTCTACCGATGACAAAAGCGAACCTCGCTTTCAGATTACCGATGGTCCTTCGACCCAACTGGTTTTCGGAGTAGATGTAGAAGACTGGAAGAAAGGGGAAACCCGACCGGTCGATATCAGCGCCTTCGGCTATCCCCTAAAAACATTGTCAGATGTTCCTGCAGGGGAATATTACGTTCAGGTACTTCTGCACAAATACGAGACTTTTAATCGTGCCGATGGCAAAACAGTTAAAATGCCCATGGACCGAGGCGAAGGACAACAATGGAACCGGGCGCCCGGCAATTTGTACAGCAGTCCTGTAAAAATCAATTTCAACCCACAGTCCCGGCAAGCCATCTCTGTAAAACTTGATCAGGAAATTCCTCCCATAGACCCTCCGACAGATACCAAATACATCAAACACATAAAAATCCAGAGCGAGCTGCTGACTGAATTTTGGGGAAGACCCATGTATCTGGGTGCTCATGTACTGCTACCCGAAGGCTTCGACGAACACCCCGATGTAAAATACCCCCTGGCAATCATGCACGGACATTTCCCCTATGATTTCGGAGGCTTCCGCACCACACCCCCTGACAAAACAACTCCCTGCGAATACAGCAGCCGCTTCAAAGTCGATTGCTACAACCACCTCGTAGAAGAAGAGGCCTACAATTTTTATAAGGCCTGGACAGGACCTGATTTCCCTCGGGTCATTGCCATAGAAATCCAACATGCCAATCCCTTCTACGACGACAGCTATGCGGTCAATTCGGAAAACCTCGGCCCCTATGGCGATGCCATTACCTACGAACTGATTCCCTACATCGAAGAACAGTTCAGGGGCATTGGCGAGGGCTGGGCAAGATTCACCTACGGCGGTTCTACCGGTGGCTGGGAAGCCCTGGCTGTACAAGTCAAATATCCCGATGAATACAATGGCTGTTATGCCGCCTGCCCCGACCCCATAGATTTCCGGGCATACGGGCTGGTCAACCTCTACGAAGACAAAAATGCATATTACCTGGATAGCAAATTCAAAAAAACCCTCCGACCCGGAATCAGGGATTATCTCGGCAATGTATCAGCCAGCCTCATGGAAATGAATCAACGCGAACTGGCGCTCGGCAGCAAAGGCCGGTCCGGCCAGCAGTGGGATATCTGGGAAGCAGTCTATTCTCCCGTCGGAGAGGATGGCTACCCCCAAAGGATCTGGGACAAAGAAACCGGAGCCATCAATCCGGAGGTAGCTGCCTATTGGAAAGAAAACTACGATCTGGCTTATATCCTCAAACGCGACTGGCCATCACTGGGCGACAAGTGGAAAGGAAAAATCCACCTGTACTGCGGCGATATGGACAACTATTATCTTAACAATGCAGTATACCTGGCAGAAGAAATCCTGGAATCTACCTCTCCCTACTACGACGGGGAAGTTGCCTACGGAGATCGTGCAGAACACTGCTGGAATGGGGATCCCAACCAGCCCAACCACATTTCGCGTCTGCGCTACCACAGCATGTATATCCCCAAATGGTCCGAAGAAGTGAAATCAAGAGCACCCAAAGGGGCCGATCTGTATTCCTGGAGGTACTAACATACACCCGTACAGACGCGATAATCGCGTCTGTACAATACCCTCAGCCATGCAACAAAAACACTATGAAAATATTGCCGTAAAAAAATTTGACGGAACAAGGATAACAAACTTCCGGGACTGGCTCGCCGTAGAGGCTCCTCTGGAAATCAACCTGTCCTATGAAGATGCCTCCGGCAACAGGATCAACGAGAGCCTGACCATCACCATGCGCACTCCGGGCAATGACTTCGAACTGGCTCTGGGTTTTCTCCTGACCGAAGGGCTGATTACCCATGCCACCCAGGTGGCAGGATCCAGCTATCCCTCCGAAAACATCCTCCTGATAGAACTGGAAGCCGGGTGCCGCCCCGATACCCGTCAGCTCGATAGGAATTTCTATACTAATTCTTCCTGCGGCGTTTGTGGCAAAACATCCATTGCCAATATCCGGCAACAAAGTCATTTTTTACCCGACAGGGATGCCCCCTTGATACCGGCGACTTTGTTGCCGGATATCCCCGAAAAACTCCGCCAGGCTCAGGAGGCATTTCATCGCACCGGAGGACTGCACGCTTCCGGTTTGTTTGATCCCGACGGAAAACTCCTGCTCCTCCGGGAAGATGTGGGCAGACACAATGCCCTGGACAAAGCCCTGGGAGCCGCACTGCTGCAACAACGGGTTCCTCTGCACAAGCACCTGCTCATGCTCAGCGGCCGTGTAAGTTTTGAACTGGTCCAAAAAGCTGCCATGGCAGGGATAGGGTTCATCGCAGCCGTAGGAGCGCCCTCCACCCTCGCGGTGCAAGTGGCACAAGAATACGGCATCACGCTGGTGGGTTTCCTCCGCGATCAGTCCTTCAATGTTTATTCGGAATACGGACGCTTAACTTGAAATTTGTGTTGATTTTTTAG
>JALQTV010000280.1 GCA_023268675.1 Saprospiraceae bacterium
GACGAACGCCAGCGGCGTAAATTTGTAGCGTGTAGGCGCCAAGATCAGCCCTCAAACTTATCAAAGTCTGCTAATCGTAACGCAAAATTGGTGTCAAACTCACGAGCAAATGACATACAACGCATTCATTGCGATCAGATCTTCAAACTCGGTAGGGGCCAGTTCGCGCATGTACTTTTGCATACCGGGGCTTTCATACTGGAATATGCCCACCGTGTCCCCACGCTGAAAAAGTTCGTAAGTTTTTTTATCATCGAGTGGAATGGCATCAGGATCTATGTCAATGTTTTGCGTTTTTTTGACCAGCGCCACAGCTTCCTTGATGATAGAAAGGGTTTTCAGCCCCAGGAAGTCCATCTTGAGCAGTCCGGCGTTCTCCGCCACGCTGTTGTCAAACTGGGTGACCAGCATATTGGACTCCTTATCCACTTTTACCGGTACGTATTTGGTAATTTCATCGGGGGTAATGACCACCCCACAGGCATGGATACCGGTATTCCGGACGGATCCTTCCAGTTTTTTGGCCGTTCGGATCATTTGCCCAATGTCATCGTTTCCTTCGGCAAGTGTCCGGAATTGGTTCGCCTTTTCGATGTCCTCACCATTCATCGCATCTTTCAATTTGGGATCTATCCCTTCTTTGGCCAATACTTTTTTAAGCGAAGCTTTCAAATTGGTCGGAAAGGACTTAGATACTCTGTCTACCTCTGCCAGGGGTACATTCATTACCCGGCCTACATCCCGCAAAGACAATTTGGCTGCCATCGTACCATAGGTAACGATTTGCGCAACCTGATTGCGTCCATATTTTTCGATGACATAATCGATTACCTTTTGCCTGCCCTCATCGTCAAAGTCGATATCAATATCAGGCATGGATATCCGCTCCGGGTTCAGAAAACGCTCAAAAAGCAGGTCGTACTTGATGGGGTCAACGTTGGTGATTCCCGTACAATAAGCTACTACCGAGCCGGCAGCCGAGCCCCTTCCCGGCCCTACCGAAACCCCCATTTCACGAGCTGTACTGGTAAAATCCTGCACAATGAGGAAATAACCGGGATAACCGGACTGGGCGATGACCTGTAACTCAAAATCAATGCGCTCCTGCACGTGGCGGGGAATGTCTCCATAGCGCTTTTTGGCACCCTCATAAGTCAGGTGGCGCAGGTAATCGTCCTGAGAGTGAAAACCTTCGGGTATCGGAAAAGCCGGCAACAACACATCCCTGGCCAAATCCAGAGAATCGATTTTGTCAAAAATCTCCATCGTATTGTCCAGCGACTCCGGCACATCAATAAAGAGCCTTTCCATTTCAGTCTGGCTCTTGAAATAAAAATCAGAACTCGGAAACTTGAACCGTTTTTCATCTTCCAACAAACTGCCCGTGTTGATGCAAAGCAGAATGTCATGAGGTTGCCAGTCTTCCTCATCCACATAATGTGAGTCATTGGTAGCTATGACTTTCAGATTGTATTTGCGTGCCAGCCGCAATAGCTCCTGATTCACATCCTCCTGGCTGACCCCTAATCCGTCGATGTTTTCGAGGCCCTTATGCCGCTGCAACTCAATGTAAAAGTCCTCTCCCATCAGATCTACCCACCATTGCAATTTTTTCTCTGCCCCCTCAAGGTCTCCATGCAAAATGGCCTGGGGTATTTCAGCACCTATACAACAACTGGTAGCAATGATGCCCTCGTGGTACTTTTCTATCAATTCCTTGTCGATCCGGGGAAACTTGCTGTAAAATCCTTCAATAAAACCAAGCGAGCACAGTTTGGACAAATTTTCGTATCCCTTGGCATTTTTGGCCAGCAACAGTTGATGATGCCGCACATCCTGCTCGCCTTTTGCCCGGGAAAATGCTTTTCTGTGGCGATCATCCACCAGGTAAAACTCACAACCTATGATAGGCTTTAGGTCTCTTTTCTTGGCTTCCGAAACGAATTTGAATGCCCCGAACATATTGCCGTGGTCTGTAAGAGCTACCCCCTTCTGGCCATCTGCACTGGCTTTGTCCATCATGGCTCCGATGTCGGAAGCACCATCGAGAAGAGAATATTGGGTATGGCAATGCAAATGAACAAACTCTGGCATATCGAAGGGATTTAAAAATTTGAGATAGCTTCCGGTAAATTAACAGCATTCCCCGCTTAGTTGCCAATTATTTTTTCCACAATTTGAAGGATTTGGCCCTGAAACGCATGATCCCTTACTCCTCAATCTTAATACTTCAAAGGTTCATAATTGCCTGGGTGCAGCCCTTACAACAGTTTGAGCATCTCCACCTGATTGACATACGTTTGGAAGCCCAACTTTTGGAGGAATGCCAGAGTAGGTAAATTGGACTTATCAACATTGATGATGCTCATTCGGGGATTGCCCAGCCTGGAAAAATAAGCAAAAAGCAAGGTACCGAGGCCACACCTGCGATGGCCGGGATGGATGCCAAACTGTGCAATCCTACCGGTCTTTGCATTGCCGAGAATGTATCCCAGCAACTTTTCATCCTGATACAAGCCTATGGCCGAAAAATCAGGTTGTGCCCTAAGTATGACCCTTGTACTGTTCTGCCAGGTTGGCAAATAATCTCTGCAGGAAGCAAACTGTTCCCAATCCTCAGGAGCTACCACAGCAAGCTCTAATCCCAATGGCAGAGCGGGAAGTTTTGGAAAATGAATTACTCCGCTGAAACACTCAAGTGCTCGCTGAACTTCAAAACCCAGTTTTTGATAAACATGCAGGGCTCTGGTATTGGTATCCATTACTTCCAGCCAGCAATGACTCACATTGTTGTCCCGGAAATAATCCAGTAAATAAGCATACATCTGTTCTGAAAAGTGATGCCCCCTCCATTCGGGTACTACGCCTGTACCTCCATTGTAAGTCCATAGTTCCTCCCCAACAGCATCGATGGCATGCAACATGAGGCCTACCAGCCTGTCCTGTACAAAGACACCTGCGGAAAATCCGGGATGAATCTGCTCTACCTGCATTTTTTGCGCAAGCATATCAGTATTGAGCCTCATCTTAATGCGGTAATCTGCAAAGGCCCGGTTGAAAACCTGTATGATCTCTTCGCGGGGAGTATCTTGGAGGGTACGGATGCTTATCGCCATAATCAGCCTGGAGCACTGCTAGGGAAAAAGGCTAAATATATACAGTTTCCGCTTCACCGGCAATAGAAACCTGCCTGTAAGCAGAAACTGTATAGGACTTGCAGCCGTTTTGTAGTTTATGCTGCAACAGCATTTTTTTGCAACAACAGCGTGATATCCTGAACCGTTTGGATGGATTCAGCCTCTTCGGGACTGAGATATACGTCGAACTTGCTCTCCAAAGCTGCAATAAGCAAGGTGACATCAATAGCGTCCAGCAATAAATCGTCTTTCAGACTGGTAAAGGGGCGAATTTTGTTGACGGGGATATTCAACATGAAGCTGATCAAATCGGTCACCTTCTTTAATGTATCCTGCTCCATAAAATTGATCATTGAAAGATACTTAATTAGATTGTTTTTTTTGGCTGCCTAGATAACGTATGAGCTCCGAACTTAGTTGCTTGTATTTTGCAAGATTTTTTGCACAAAAACGATCAACAGTTCTGATCCAGATCATAGTTAGGTGCTAAAGTTCTGACTTTAGCATAGAACTGATTGATAATTTCGACTACCTCTTCCGGTTCGTCCACCAGTGGCATCAAATCCATGTCTTCCGGAGAAATATTCCCTTCGCGCTCCAGCATCACCTTTTTGATCCAGTCAACCATTCCTGACCAAAACGCCCTGCCTACCAAAATAACAGGTACCTTGTCAATTTTATTGGTCTGGACAAGCGTCAGCACCTCAAACAACTCGTCCATGGTACCAAAACCTCCGGGCAGAATGAT
>JALQTV010000281.1 GCA_023268675.1 Saprospiraceae bacterium
TTAAGGAACTGCACGAGCTCACCATAAATATTCGTCATGAAGAGTTGGCCAAAATTGTCAGCGATCTACGCAATCGCATTCATGAACCTTTCATGTTTGTAGTTGTAGGAGAAGTAAAAGCAGGGAAGAGCTCTTTTATCAACGCATTATTGGGAACCGGGGAAGAAATTGAGAAAGTAGGCCCCCAACCAATCACCGATGTCATCCAGCAAATCACCTTTGGCGAAACGCCCAACGAAGTTCAGATCAACCCTTATCTCAAACAGGTACAGCTCCCAATACCCATCCTCAAGGAAATAACTATCGTTGACACCCCAGGAACAAATACCATAGTAGAACACCACCAGGAAATAACTGAAAGTTATATCCCGGCATCAGACCTTATTGTTTTTGTTTTTGAGGCAAAAAACCCCTACAGACAAAGCGCTTGGGACTTCTTTCAATTTATCCATGATGACTGGCGAAAAAAAATCATTTTTGTTCTGCAACAAAAAGATCTCATGAATCAGGAGGACCTGGCGATCAACATCCATGGTTTGCAAGAATTTTCTACCAAGAAAGGAGTATCCGAGGCAAAGATTTTTGCATTGTCAGCTAAAGAAGAGCTGGAAGGACACACAGAAAAAAGTGGTTTCCCCACACTTAGGGAATACATAAGAACCAACATCACAGGTGGGAAAGCTCCCCTGCTAAAACTTTCCAATAACGTACAAACTGCCATCAACATTCACGAAAAAATCGGAGCAGGACTAATGGATCGTAGCAACCAATTTCTGGCAGATCAGGAGTTTAGGGAAGACATACTTCAAACCCTCGATGAACAGGAATTGAAATCCTTTAAACAAGTGGACCTGTTTATTGAAAACTTGTTGGCTTCCTTTGACAAAATCACCAGAGTGAAAACCAGAGATCTTGAGCATGGATTATCCTTTCCTGTGCTGGTTCGACGCTCTTTTGCAGCCATCTTTAACAAAAAAGCGTCCATAAAAGATTGGCTCGATAATCTGATGACTTCACTGGAAGCTGAACTGGTCGATGATCTCAGCAAACGCCTGCAAAGTGGCGTAGTGGATCTGGCAGACAGCATTCAGCAAATGGCCAAACTTATTGACCTTAAAATTAGAACCAGCGAAACTATCCTTAAAAACGACCATGCAGTATTCAGCGACATAGCAGAAAGAAGAATGCGGGTCCTGGAAGAATTACAGACAGCATTTGCCAATTTCATCCATAAGACCGATAATTTTTTTGACGAGGATCTATTTCCCGAGAAACAGGCAATAGCCCCCAATATAGCTACCGGAAGTGGCCTTGCTGCCATAGGCATTATTCTCGCCGCAGTGACACAGGGGATGGTTTTCGACATTACAGGTGGCGTGCTGACGGGGGTAGGATTATTGTTTGCAGGCGTCACAAGCACCATCAAAAAAAAGAAGATTCTTCAAGCTTTTATTGCAGAACTGGACAAAGGCAAAACACAAATACACAATACTGTTCAGGATAAGCTAAAAACTTACATCACGCACCTCAAAAGCAAAATAAACCACAATTTCGAACCCTTCGATAATATGCTCACTCGGGAAGCATCACAAATACAAGTTTTAGAGAAACACCACAAAGAAATCGGAGAAAATCTGGATGCTATCGAAAAAAAGTTACCTAAACTCCCTCTGTAGACTGAGTTTATCTGAAAAATTTGCCAAATGATTAAAATTTACTTTTTTTCGGCAATGAAAAGCATGTAAACACTGGGTGACCATGAAAAACAAAATAGTTACTGCCATATTGGCTTTCTTCTTTGGTATATTTGGAGTACATCGGTTTTATTTGGGACAAAAGCCCTGGGGTGTGTTGATGTTTGTTGCTTCCATGTTTAGCATCTTCCTTTTGGTCGCTCCCCGAAATCCAGTCCCTTTTATCATTTTGCCAGCTATGATAGGTTTTATTGATGCCCTTCTCTTTTTAGTCATGCCGCAATCTGATTTCGACAAAAAATACAACAAACAATCTATAGAAGAACGCGACCCCTTTGACCAACCTTCCTATACCTCAACCGGTGCCTTCGCATCAGAAAAAGAAGCCATAGCCTGGCACAGGAGCAAAGGAATAGAACGGTACCGTTTTGAAGATTACGAAGGAGCCATCGATTCTTTTTCTCAGGCCCTTGGGTATAATTACCGGGATCCGGCGCTGCACTTCAATCTGGCTTGTTGCCATTCTATGATGGAAGAGGCAGATGACGCTTTCCACCACCTCGAAGATGCGTTCAAATATGGTTTTTCCGAACATGAGAAACTACAGGTCCACCCGGCACTTGCATTCCTTCGTATCCAACCCGGCTTCAAATCTTTTCTTGATTCTGTAGATCCGGCTTCCTCCCCAAAAGCCAGGGAAGACCTTCTGGAAAACCTGCAAAAAAACACTGCAGATCCCTTATTGTCTCAACTTGAATTGCTGGAGTCCCTTCGGGAAAAAGAAATACTAACACCGGAAGAATACAGTCAGCAACGAAAAAAATTACTTGAATCCAGACTATAATCAATCAGCAGCGAAATGGATTTTACAAACAAAAGAGTAGTAATTACAGGGGGATCCAGAGGAATCGGTAGTGCAACTGCCAGAGCTTTTGCCGAAAAGGGGGCCAAGGTTGCTATCATTTATAAAGAAAATGAAGCAGCTGCAAAGGCCACACTGGCATCTTTAGACGGTGACGGTCACGCAATTTTCAAAGCTGATTTGAGCGATCCCGCAAGTCCGGAAAAACTGGTTACCATACTGATTGCAGAATTCGGAGGTATAGATATATTGGTAAACAATGCCGGAATTTTCACCCCCCACCGCATAGATGAAGTTGATTACCAAACATGGCAGGATGCCTGGAAAACAATCATGGACATCAACTTGCAAGCCATCGCAAATTTGTGCTACTGGGTAGTAAACTATATGAAAGACAATGGAGGAGGTAAAATTATAAATGTATCGTCGCGTGGTGCTTTTAGAGGAGAACCTGAGTATCCTGCTTATGGAGCCAGTAAAGCTGCCCTGAACTCCTTTAGCCAATCGTTGGCACAATACGTGGCAAAATATCAAATTTATGTTGGAGTAGTAGCTCCAGGCTTTGTAGAAACAGACATGGCAAAATCAGCACTTGAAGGCCCACAAGGGCAAGCCATTCTAAATCAAAGCCCTCTTGGTAGAGTGGCAAAACCTGAAGAGGTAGCCTATGGTATTCTTTTTTATGCTTCGAAGGGAAGCGAATTTATGACCGGAGGAATCATGGATATCAATGGTGCCTCCTATCTAAGAACGTAAATGCTTGGATGCTTCCCTTACTGTGAGGCTTGGCAGGTTCCTGTTTTGACTCAAAAAATCAAGAACCTTTTCCGGCTCTGTCCTGGCATATTGCCGTAAAGCCCAGCCTGCTGCCTTCTGCACAAAAAATTCCTTACTATCTTTTCTTCGTAGAATATCTGAGAAAAGCAATGCTGAGTTGGTTTGCTCCTTATAATCAAGTTGCAATAAAATCGCTGAGCGCTGCAACCATATATTGTCAGAAGCAATCCACCGCTCATGCCAAAGTGGCTGTAGATTGGGGTATCGTAGCAGGATGTGGCCCGCCAGCTTGGGTGCCAGAAAATCGACCGAATCCCACCATGATTTTGTTAAAATCAGATCTTCAATTAGAGGCAACCAATCAGAAGACAATTTCTTTTTTGCCAGCGGCTTTAACACATCCTGCACAAAATACTGACTTTCTCTACAATCATGGCCAAAGCACAAGCGACACAATTCCATCAACTCCTCCCCTTCCGGTAACCCGACGGCTTGAATTGCCTGGCGGGACAAATCCTTTCGAAGCGGTGTGGCTATCCCCAAAAAATCA
>JALQTV010000282.1 GCA_023268675.1 Saprospiraceae bacterium
TCATCACTTGCTGGTGGATTACATGCAACACGTAGCAGCCAACAGCAACAAAGTCCAACTTACCCAAATGGGGACTACTACCGAAGGCAGGCCCCAGCTGCTGGCCTTCGTCGGCACCCCTGAAAACCTGGCTCGCCTCGAAGACATCCGCAAAAACAACCTTCGCAAAGCAGGCCTTGAAGCAGGTACTCCCGATCCTTCGCTGGATCTGGCCATCGTATGGCTGGGGTTCAGCGTACACGGCAATGAGGCTGCAGGATCAGAAAGTTCCATGGCTGTGATCTACGAGCTCGCCCGCGCCGATAACCCCGAAACAGCCAAATGGCTCGAAAATACCCTGGTGATCATAGACCCTTCCCAAAACCCTGACGGTTATTCAAGATATACCAGCTGGTACCGCGACATTGCTCCCGTAATGCCCGACCCCAATCCTCAAGCACGCGAACACGTAGAACCCTGGCCCGGCGGAAGGGTAAACCACTACCTCTTCGACCTCAACCGCGACTGGGCATGGCAGACCCAGCAGGAATCGCGCAACCGCATCCGCATGTTTCTCGACTGGCTGCCACACATCCATCCCGACATTCACGAACAAGGCTACAACGGAAACTACTATTTTGCTCCGGCTGCCGAACCTTACCACAAATACCTCAGTTCCTGGCAACGTTCCTTCCAGCAAACCATCGGTCAAAACAATGCCCGACACTTTGACGAACAAGGCTGGTTGTACTACACCCGCCAGGTATTTGACCTGCTTTATCCCAGTTATGGCGACACCTACCCCATGTTTCACGGTGGCATAGGCATGACTTACGAGCAGGCAGGTATCCGTGCCGGCAGGGCGATCACGCTGGAATCGGGCGACACCCTTACCCTGCACGATCGCGTCATGCACCACAAAACCACTGCACTGGCAACCGTAGAAGTAGCTTCCATGCACGCCAAAGAACTGGTACAAAACTTTGAAGCGTATTACCGGGAGTACAGCAACAACCCTCCGGGTGACTTCAAAACCTATGTTGTCAAAGGCAGCAACTCCGCCGATAAAATCAAATCCTTCTGCGAACTGCTCGACAAAAACCGCATTCAATATGGTACCGTTGCTCAGGCTTCCAAAATGAGTGCCTACAATTACCAGACAGGCAAGGAAGAAAACATACAGGTAGCTCCCGGCGACCTGGTCGTCTCTGCCTACCAACCCTTTGCTGTATTCACACAGGTACTACTCGATCCTTACACCGAAGTGGTGGACTCCAATACCTATGACATCACCGCCTGGTCCCTTCCCTACGCTTACGGACTGGAAACCTGGGCCGGCAAGCAGAAAATAACAGCCAGCGAGCCTTTCGCTTTCAGGGAGGCAGCACAAATTGCGGCTGACGCCAAAAAACCTTATGCCTACCTTGTTCGCTGGGAGGGTCTCAAAGACGCCCAATTCCTTTCTGCCCTGCTGCAGGCAGGCATCAAAGTCCGCTTTGCCAATGATCCTTTTGAACTCGAAGGCAAAAACTTTGACCGGGGGACCCTCATCCTCACCCGTGAGGATAACCGCAAGCAGGAAGCACATTTCTTGTCCACCGTACCACAGCTCGCAGCCCAGCACCACCAAGAAGTACATGTAGCCCATACCGGTTTTACAGGTAATGGCAAAGACCTGGGTTCCGACTTCATGAGCTTCCTTCATACTCCCAAAGTTGCCCTCCTGGGTGGAGAAGGCGTAAATTCCAACAGCTTTGGGCAAGTCTGGTACTTCTTCGAACAAGACCTTAAATATCCCATCCACATCCACGATGCCGTTGATCTGGGCCGCTTTGACCTCGACGAATACCAGGTACTCATCATGCCTGAAGGCAGTTACCGCCTGTCCGACAATCAACAACAACTCCTTTCGGACTGGACCGCTGATGGCGGAAAAATCATCGCCATAGGCAGAGCCAACCGCACCTTCCTCAACAAAGACGGGTACAGTTTGAAAAGCAATGGCGCTCGCAACAATGCCCTGCCCACTCAAAAGCCCGAAGTCGATCACCGACTTGATGACTACGGCGGGCAAACAGGCCGCTACCTGAGCAATTCTATTCCGGGGGCCATCGTTAAACTACAAATGGACAATACCCATCCCCTTGCATACGGACTACCCGGCTATTATTTCACGCTCAAAGCAGATGGCTTTTCCGTGGACTACCTGGACAACGCCTGGAATGTAGGTTATACCGGAAACGAGTTGATGACAGCAGGATTCATAGGCGCAGAACTCCGAAACAGCCTCAAAAATGCCAGCACTTATGCTGTACAGGACAAAGGAAGGGGAACGCTTGTCTATATGCTCGACAATCCGCTTTTCCGCGCATTCTGGGAAAACGGAAAATTTTTATTCAGTAACGCTGTATTCTTTGTAGGCATGTAATGAGTGTGTACCACTATGCATACGGTTTGATTCTCTTATTTTTCATACCGGTCTCCGGGATGGGGCAATCCTATGAATTTGCCCGCCCCATCCCGGTGGACCTCTCTCCACAAAATGCCGGCGAATGGACAAAAACTCCTGATCAGACCCTGCAATGGACGCTAAAAGTCCAATCACCCGGTGCCTATTCCCTCAATCTTGGTTTTGACCGCTTCTTTCTGCCCCCTTCTGCCAAACTCTATCTCTATTCCAAAGACCGCAATACCCGCATCGGGCCTCTAAGCAGCCAGGACAATGAGTCCCATCTGGAGTGGTGGTCCCCATTGATTCCCGGCGATGAGCTTACGATCGAATTGCGCATCGCTGCCAAAGAATTGCCCCAACTACAATTCCATCTCAACCGCATCAACCACGATTTTGCCAATTTCTATGGCGGTCAGATCACGGACTGCATGATAGACACCCGGTGCAGTGAAGAAGACGGTTGGGCAATCGTAGACCAATACCGGGATCAGATTCGGTCTGTCGTCCTCATCACCATCGAAGGTATCCGTGCCTGCACGGCGTTTCTGGTCAACAATACCGCACAAGACTGCCGGCCATTTCTGATTACGGCGTACCATTGCCGCATCAACACACGCTCTGCTCCCAGCATAGTCGCTTACTGGAACTTTCAAAACAGCACCTGTCGCCCTCCCAACACTCCTGTCAACATCGGCCCAGGTGATGGCGTATTCGGCCCTGTCAATTCCGGAGCTGCTTTTCGTGCCTCCTGGCAATTATCTGATGTGGTATTGATAGAATTAGACGACGAACCTGCTGACGACAACGCCTATTTTGCCGGCTGGAATCGAAGTGCTCAAGTTCCGCGCGACACAGTAGCCAGCATACACCACCCCAACTCCCTGGAAAAGCGCATTTCTTTTTCCTTTAGGAGTACCTATGCTGGCAACTGGGAGACCTATGACCTTCCGCGCCCCACCGGCAATCACCTCATTGTACCTTATTGGTCCGTGGGCAGTACTGCTCCGGCCTCCTCCGGTGCGCCCCTATTCGACAAAAACGGACTGGTTACCGGGCAGCTTCATGGCGGTGCGGCCTCTTGCGACACCAAGGACTTCGATTCCTACGGGTGGCTCTACAATTCCTGGTACGGCGGCAACGACTCTGCTACCGCACTGAGATATTGGCTGGATCCCCTGTCTTTAGGTTTGCTCACCCTTTCGGGTAAAAACTTCGATAATTGTACCTTTTCACTACAGGTTTTTCCCGGCAGGATCGGATTGTGCCCGGGAGATACCGCCATCTTCAATCTGTATCCGCAAAACTTTAACCTGCCGCCCACCTTTACTTTGGAGCAGGAGACCCTCCCCCCGGGCATGCAATACTGGTTTGAAGAAACAATTCCCGGCAATACCGGCAGTCAGCGACTTTTCATTACCCTGAATAGCGCCATTCCGGCTGCT
>JALQTV010000283.1 GCA_023268675.1 Saprospiraceae bacterium
TTTCCAGGCATCAAATCCACCTTTCAAATATCCGATAGCATTGTCATACCCTACACGTGCCAGACGAGTCACAATTTCGTCTTCTCTGCCCTCGTCTGCGACGAAAAGAATAGGGGTTTTCAAATCGGTGATCAAGGCACCTACCCATGGAGCGAAATTGTCATCAATACCGATGAAAATACTGCCGGGAAGGAAGCCTTTTACAAATTCATTTTGGTGGCGGGTATCAATAACCAAGGCCTCTTCTGCTTCCCAAACCAGTTTAAAAGCAGAGACATCCAATGCCTGCAAACCGCGGTCTCTAACTTCGTCGATGCTTTCATAACCCATTTTGTTCATCACCGCATTTTTGGGGAAATACTGTGGAGGATCCACCAAACCTGTCGTTACTTCCTTGACAAATTCTTCTCTGGTCATATCTGCACGCAAAGCATAATTGACTTTTTTCTGGTTTCCAAGGTATCCCCAGGTCTCCTTGCTCATTTTTTTGCCACAGGCAGAACCGGCACCGTGACCGGGATAAACAATCACCTCATCTGCCAATGGCATAATTTTATTGCGCAAGCTGTCAAACAAATGCCCGGCAAGGTCTTCTCTGGTCAAATCTGTTTTTACCGCAAGGTCAGGACGACCTACATCCCCCAAAAACAGGGTGTCACCCGTAAAGATGGCATAATCCTTGCCATTTTCGTCTTTCAAGAGGAAAGTAGAACTTTCCATAGTATGACCGGGAGTATGCAAAACGGTAATGGTCACATCTCCTACTTTCAATACCTCATTGTCCTTTGCTACATGTGCCTCAAAATTGGGTTGTGCAGTAGGCCCAAAAACGATGGTTGCCCCAGTCTTTTTGGACAAATCCAAGTGACCGGAAACGAAGTCCGCATGGAAGTGGGTTTCCAAAACATATTTGATCTTGGCACCGTCTTCTGCTGCTCTTTCAATGTACGGCTCTGTTTCACGCAATGGATCTATGATAACTGCCTCTCCTTTACTCTCAATATAGTAGGCTGCTTCAGCCAGGCATCCGGTATAAATCTGTTCAACTGTCATTGGTGTTGGTTTTAAATGATAAATGAAATAATGAACATAAATTCATGTATTCGCACAAAAGACTATTTTCCTTTTTGTTTGATTACAGCACTAAATTACTTGCTTAGCAGCTGACAATCCGTGACATTTCTCACAAATACAGGGGTGATTTTAGTCAATAGGCAGCGCCTCTTATTAAAAAACAACACTTATTTCAGGGAATAAAAAAGTCACAGATAAGCTTGCAAGTAGGTTTTACAGCGTATCTGTGACCATCAATGGCAGGGTGACAAAAATCAGATCAGGTCAGCGCCTTCCAGGGCTTTTTCTACTAATTTCTTTTCCGGGTCGGTCAATTCAGCCAGAGGTTTTCTGACCATCCCACCTTTAATACCTCTTAATTCACACGCATATTTCAATGCTGCCACTCCAAGTTTGCCTGTAACAATGGCATTGACAGGAACCAATTTGCGGTACAGGGCTTTGGCTTTTTCTTTTTCGCCTGCGGCAAAAAGTTGTTGTACCTGTAGGCATTCTGCCGGAGCCAGATTGGCCAACGCCATGATACCGGCTTCCACTCCCAGGTCGAGAGCAGGATACCAGACAGCAGCGGTACCCACCAGGATCTGAAAATCTTCGGCAGCGACGGCCTGAAACTGTATCAGTTGGCCAATGTTTCCGGAGCTGTCTTTCATGCCCGTAATATTGGGATGCTGGCTTATCTCCCGCACCAAGGCAGGTGTTACATTGATTCCCGTATATTTTGGTACATTATACAATAGAATGGGGATATCGCTGTGGTCGGCAATTTCGAAAAAATGCCGGATCAATACCTGTTCAGACATGGCCTCCCGATAATAAAATGGAGTTAGCAAAAGGGCAGCATGTGCTCCGAGTGCAGCAGCTTTATTGGTCAGAGAGAGGGTTGCACGGGTAGATTCCATCCCTGTACCAACCAAAACCCTGCTATCCTTGCCGGTCAGTGCAACGGTCTCCCGAATCAATTCCAGCTTTTCACTTTCGTCCAGATAAGCGGCCTCACTATTGGAGCCCATCACCAAAAAACCATTTAATCCTGCAGTCATCCAATGTTGCAGGTTGTGTAGGTGTGCCGCTAAGTCTAATGCTCCCGACGCGTCAAAAGGTGTAACCATAGGGGGTATGGGACCTGAGAAATTCATAGCTTTTGAGTTTTACAGTTTATTAATTCAGGCAACAGCGGCAATGGCTTCGAGTTCGAGCTGATAGCCATAGTTGAGATCCTTTACCGGTATGACAGCTCTGGCAGGGCGGTGATCACCGAAAAACGCTGCATAAATTTTGTTGATCTCCCCCCAAAGGCTGATATCTGAGACATAGATTGTCACTTTAAGGACCATATCCTTGCTGCTTCCCGAAGCCTTCAAAACAGCCTCCAGGTTGCGTAAAACCTGCGTTGTTTGTTGTGCTATATCACCCGGTGTTTTGTCAGCTACATGGGGATTTATAGGGAGCTGGCCGGCCACGTAAACCAGTCCGTTGTGAACAATGGCCTGAGAATAATGCCCCGCTGGTGTAGGCGCCTCTGCGGTATAAATTTTTGTGATCATGGTTAAGAGAAATTAATGTATGTTCAACAGAATATTTTGATAATTTCGGGATCTAAAATAAACATTAACTAGCTAGAAGCTATCTCTATCCTGTTTTTGTGCTTAAAAAACAGCGATAACTTCTAATAATGCAGGAAACCCATGGAGTCTACCGCACCCACCCACGGTTGGATCAATTTGACCAAACTGGGCTTTATTGCCACCACCTCGTTCAGCATTCTGCTGATACTTCCGGTTCTGCTGGGGGCAATGGTAGAGGCACATGGCTATAGCAATGAGTTGATTGGTTGGGTATCCACCAGCAACGCACTGGGCATTGCGCTGGGAAGTTTATGGCTTCCCTTGCAAGGAAGGCGCCCGGATTATTTAAAAACACTGGCGCTGAGCATTTCGGTGATTCTGGCATCGGACATCAGTTCTGCCTTTATTTCCATGCCTGCTGTGATCTTACCGATTCGCTTTATGGCAGGTTTTTTTGGAGGAATCGTCTATACCATTATATTGTCGATACTGGCAGGTCTTCCCAAACCTCAAAAGGGATTCAGTTTGTATGTGTTGATTTATTGCAGTTGGAGCAGCATTGGGTTTTTTGCTGCCCCCTACTTACAAAAGGTGGGAGGCTTGCAATTACTTTATGGTTTTCTCATCCTCACCTCCGTGCTGGCATTGACTTTTTTGCCCGTTATCCGGCAGTTTAGCAGTGGCCGCCACCCTCAGAGTCCTTTCCAGACCAGGGAAGTTTTTCGACAACCCCAAATTTGGTTGTCACTCCTGGCTTATTTTGCCGTACAAGCAGCTTTTGGTGGGGTATGGACTTACCTCGAACGCATAGGAGTAGCTCAGGGTCATTCAGCCAATTTCATAGGGCAGTCTCTGAGTTTGGGAGAACTTACCGGCATTCCAATCAGTTTTTTGGTCTATGCCCTCAGTTCGCGTTATGGCCTCAAATGGCCTATTTTGGGTGGAATTGCTGCAGCTATGGGTGCGGTAGTTTGTGTACAATATTCTAATTCCAGTGCTTTGCTTTATTTTATGGGGGTATTTTTTCTTTCTGCTGCCTGGTCTTTCCTGATCCCTCTGTTTCAGATGGTACAGGCTGCGCTGGACAGCAATGGTAAGATCATTTCCTTTGGAGCTTTTATCAACCTGTGTGGCCGTTCTGCGGGACCTGCCATGGTTGCCATCCTGATAAGTAAGTTCAGTCTGGGTGCTGCCCTTTGGTTTGGCCTGGTT
>JALQTV010000284.1 GCA_023268675.1 Saprospiraceae bacterium
AAATAATCTTTTACACTTACAATATCCTCCTGGTCGAGGAAGCTTATCAAGCTTTGAGCGGAAGCTTCCGCCATTTTATCGTAAGCCTCGGGTGAGTCAGCGGGAACGAGTGGTGGCAAATTTCGGTTTCGGTGTTCTTCCAACTTCAGTGCCGACCAGGCTCTTGCAATTTCTCTTTTCAACAACATGACTTCCTCTTCCCATGTCAGAGGAACCAAATGCACATTTTGCTGATACCAGGTGTAGTTCTCCTTGCCAATTCCCGAGGGTCCGGTTTTCTTGCCAGATTCAATTTCCAACCAATCAACCAAGTCCTCAGTGGAAGCAATGGCTTCATCAATCACTTTTTCCAAGGCTGCATCTCCTGAAATCCCATCAACACCTTTGATCTCTTTCAAATCTGCAACCTGTTGTCTGATATCTCTTATTCCTGCAATCCAAAGATCCTTGGCATTACCTGTTAGATTCTTCTTTGCTTGTTGGTTCAGAGGCACTATAACTGCCAATTCGGACAGCAATCGGTTCCTGTCCTCCTCTGTTAAGGGAAAACGGTAAGTCCAAAACTCTGTAGTTCCATGGTGTGTAGGTCCTTCATGCGCAGGAACATCACTTCGCGACATCCAAAGGGATTTGTAGTATGCCGGATCTCTGACCCAGGGTTGCAATATCCGGTAATTAAAATCGAAACCATTCATTTCTGCTCTGACAATTTGCCAGTCAACCTGTTGTTCAACAGCCCAGCCTGAAATATCCATCGATAATAACTTGTTCTGTAGCTCTTTGAATGTTTCATATCTTTTATCAAAGGTTTCTGCTGTATAATCAGGAGCTCCATCTAACAAAGGAGGCTTTTCAAAGGCTCGCCATTCTTTGAAAAAGGAAGTCAGATTCTCATAAGTGGCTGGTTTTTTGTCAATTGGTTTGTCTTTTGTTTGGGGAGATGGCTGGCAAGCAAATGCTCCCACGATCAAAAGTAATAATAGTTGGATTTTCAAATTACGCATGGGTCAATGTTTTATAATGTAAGCTTTGTTCCTTTGCGGGCAACCCTAAAGCCTGCGTTTTCTACCTGACGAAAGGCCTCTGAGGAATCGTTGAGAAGAGGATTGGTATGGTTAAAATGAATGAAGATTACTTTGGCTTTTTCTTCCGGCGGTAAGTCGGCAAGCAGGCGCATGCTTTCAATGACGAAAGGATGGGGAATCTCATTGAGGTCCCTATAATTTATCTCTGCTGCATCAAAAAAGGTGGCATCCAATAAGGCATAATCTACCTTCTTGATTTCCTCCCGAATGTCTCTGCTCCACTTGCCCCATTTGTCTATGTCAGGGATAAACAATGCTTTTTTATTTGGCCCGATAATTTTAAAACCAACAGTTTCTGAGTATTCATCTCTATGGGGAACCCTAAAGGGTATAACAGACAAGTAACCACTCAATTGGGTAGCTACATTTTCTGTCAGTAAGTTCAATTGAATATTGGAAAGACTGACCAATTGGTTCCAGGGACCATTGGTTTCCAAAAAATTTTTCATTTTAGGCATAGCATATACCGGGATCTCCCGGGCATTGACGGCTTCCCTCCCGAGGTACATGAGGCCTGTGTAATGGCCAATATGGGCATGGGTCAAAAAGATGCCTGATGGCAAAAAATCAACCGTATCGGCTCCGGCTTTCGCCAAAAAGGAAAGTTGAACAGGCATGTCGGGACTTGCTTCAAAAAGATACTTCGCTCCTGTGGTATGATCCAATACCCCCAGTGATACGACATTGCGTGAAGGGTCAGGATTGTCAAACAAATTCTGACAACAATCTTTGTTACAGGCTATATGGGGAGACCCAGCATCTTGAACAGTGCCCAAAACAAGCAATTCAACTATTTGCGCCTCCAAAAACACAGGGGAGATCAGTAAAATTGTCAATATAGCCGAACTAAGCTTATTCATGAGGAAAGAAATTTGTCTGCAAAAGTTAAAAAAAAATAATTGATAAGCCACCACCTGGTGTTATCAAATGTAGGACAAAGAGACCAACGGCCTGACAATTTTTAGATTATTTCATGTTGCCTCAGCCAGGTTTCTATGGTTTCTTTATTTACAGCAAATTTTTTCCAAACGAATTCACACCACTCGTATATGGCCCTATCTCTTTCTGAGCCTGGTGTTGCAGACAAAATATTAGCAAGTGGATAATTCATGCTTTCCTGGGGTAGAATGAATTCAGGAAGTACATTTTTTTGAGAAGATAATTTGACGTGTACCTGTTGAATTTCTCTTCCCGTAACTCCTTTTTCCAGAAACAGGTACAAACCCAAAGCGGCAAATACCAAGGCAAGCTTTCCGGTGCTTGTATTTGCCGCCTGAAGTGTATGTGCATCCACTACATGTTGGTGGATGAAATTTGAAGAAGGGTGACTTAGTGTATAGTAGTACAATTGCTCCAACTCAGAATCCATACAAAGTCAATTATTCATCAAGAAATGCGGAGAACATCCAGACCAACTTCTCTTGTTCCCTGATATAATCGCTCATCAAGGCATTGGTTCCCTCATCGCCGGCTTCCCCTGATAAATCCAATAATTCTCTTTGTAGCGAGATAGTGGTACTAAAAGAAGTAAGGATGTTTTGAACTGCTTTGATCCCATCTGAAACTTCTGTGCTCTCTTGAATCTGAGAAACGGTATTGTAGTAACTGTAATTGTGGCGGGGAGCATGGCCCAAAGTCAAAATTCGCTCTGCAATCTCATCAATTTTTACCAGTAGATCATTATAAATCTCTTCGAACTTCAAATGTAGTTCAAAAAACTTGTGCCCTTTAATGTTCCAATGATACCCCCTTGTATTCTGGTAAAAAATAGAATAATTAGCCAGTAACTCGTTCAATTTATTGGCTAAAACTTCAGACTTTGCTTTATCCAGTCCAATCGTGCTTAAATTTTTCATAGTTTGGAGTTTTATTATTTTTTATCTAAAGTAAGTATCGTTTCCAGCAAAACCTGAGCTCCTCGAGCTATGTCTTCTGAGGTAGAATATTCTTTGGGTGAGTGACTGATACCATTGACACTGGGGATGAAAATCATACCCATGGGTGCTAATAAAGACATTTCCTGAGCATCGTGACCAGCACCACTGGGCATGAATGTAGAAGAATACCCCAGTTTTTCCGTGGCGGCGGCTATTACTTCTTTAATTTTTCCATCAGCCAAAGCCGGCATACTTGACACATTACCTGATTCAAAGCCAATTCTGACGCTATTTTTTGACGCTATTTCCTGCGCTTCTACTTCAATTGCTTTATAAACTGACATCATTCTTTCGTAAGAAAGGTCTCGGATTTCAAGACTCATTTTTACTTTTCCCGGAATGACGTTAGGTGCCCCCGGCTCGACTTCAATCTTACCTACGGTGGCTACTTGCCTGCCTTCCATGGACTTGGCTACCTTGTTCACAGCCAATACCAATTCGGAAGCTGAAAGGAGGGCATCTTGTCTTTTGTTCATGGGAGTAGTGCCTGCGTGGTTGGCAAAACCTTCAATGGTAATTTCCCACCATTCAATACCTACAATTCCCTCGACAATTCCTATTTGTATGTTTTCATCGTATAGGAAACTACCCTGTTCTATGTGCAATTCAAGAAAAGCTCCGATTGAACCCGGTTCTCTTGCTACCTCAGAAAGCCGATCAGGGTTGCCATCAATTTTACCTATTCCCTCCCGTATGGTATAACCACTGCTGCTGATTTTATCCAGTGCTGCTTGTTCAAGGTTTCCTGCCAGAGCCCTGCTCCCTACAACCCCGCCTTCTTCATTTGAAAAGA
>JALQTV010000285.1 GCA_023268675.1 Saprospiraceae bacterium
CCTTTTCCATTTTCCGCCCTTTTGCCAACTCGTCCACCAGTTTGTCCAGGTACCTGACTTTTTGAGTCAGCGGGTTTTCGATGTCTTCAATTCTGTGACCACAAATTACCCCGCTTATCAGTGTTGCATTTGGATGCAAAGAAGCTTCCTGAAAGAAGGCCTCAAAGTTTACTTTTTGGTCAATGAGTGCTTGCAGTTTGGGCTCATCAAAACCGGTCAACCATTGGATGACCTCCAATAACTCTGCCTTGGTTCTCCCTTTTTTTTCAATTTTGGCAAGGTAGTGGGGGTACACGGAAGCAAAGGTCATGTTTGCAATTCGTTCGTCTTGTTTGTTAGATGCTTGCATGATGGTAGTTGTAAAATTGATTCATTGTAAAGGCTGTTCCGGACTAGGTGAGCGATCAGGATTAAAATAAGGTCCTACTCAACTTCAACTGGAAAGCCAGCAGGTTCGAATTTAATGTTTTATTCGTGGTAGGAATATAAAGTTGTGGGTAAATTCCTATTTGAAATCTCGAACCGGCTTTGTAAATCAGACCGCTTTCGATCAGCGCATAAGAAAGCTGCCATTGTTTTTCAGAATTTGTAAGTATCCGAATGTCCGGAAGTTTGTAGTCATCATCAAATTCATAGGTCCATGCTTCTTTTATGGTGTGACTGAATACAATGCCCGCAGCGGGTTGAAGCTTCCATTTGCCAATTGAGAAAAGAGGGTAGCTTAATAATATGGGAGATATCCATTCTTGAGTGCTTATTTTAACGTCTTCGGGTATACGTGGCAGTTCGGCAAATGAAGGAAATTGGTTTTGGCGTTCGCTGGACATTTCTTCTATGTCATCTATTTTAAGAGAGCGCTCCCCCCTTTGTACCCCCGAAGTCAAGGATAGTTTTCCTGCAGAAAATTCAAATGACAAACCGGAAAATAAATTAAGGCGATCATTGTCGTTGTTTTCACCCGGAAATAACAAGCTGAATGCAGCACCTACTTGCAGGTTGAGATTGGGTTTGTTTCTGGATTTGCTTGTTTCTACAGGTACTGTCGGGTTGGCCAAATTACCTGAAGCCAAAGCTGGTAAGGGTTTCGCCAGGAGGTAGTATCCTGCCGGCTTCAGGGTAGGGTAGTTTTTATTTTGTAGAGGTATATAAGCAAAGGAGTGGGTGTTGCCAGGTTTGTTCTCGGATTCTAAAAGGAAGGACGCATTGGAAGGGATACCCAAATTGGAACCGGATTTCGACATGCTTATATTGGCATCTAACTCTTCGGCGGCTTCGGTTTTTGCAGGAACTGCACTTTTCGCGACAGCGGTGACTTTGTTTCCCGGAAGTGCGATTTGATTAGGAGAGGATGCTACAAAAACAGTGTCCGTTTTCCATTGAACGATGGTGTCTCTGATTACTGTGATGGCAGGGGTGTTGGGTGTTTTGTTTATGACCGGATGTTTGTAGAGCAGTATCCAGGTGATGGCGAAAAGTAAAAAGCTCCACAGATAGGGCAAAATTTTTCTGCGCTTGTCGGTTCCTCCGGGATAGCCGTAAGTTTGCCGGAAGGCTTTCCAGTCAGCGGGTTCAAAAGCTTCCTGGTATCCCTTAAGCTTGTCACGTACTTTTTTTTCAAATGAGTTTGGATCTCTCATAAGTTTGCAGCTTTAGGGGTGGTAGAATTGGAGCGGGTCAAAATTTCAGCCAGCCTTGCCCTGGCCTTAAAAAAATTGGATTTGGAGGTGCCTTCGCTTATTTCCAACATTTCAGCAATTTCCTTGTGAGTATAACCTTCTATGGCAAAAAGCGTAAATGCCATTCGATAGGAAGGAGGCAAAGATTGAATGTGAAAAAGAAGCTGTTCGGCATCCATTTTTTCCAATATGCTTTCTTCCAGGGCTGCTGTTTCGAGGAAGTTGTCGTTCAAGGGGATGATGTATTCTTTGTAACGGCGGTTTTGTCGGTATTGGTCAATAGCCGAGCGGATAACAATTTTTCGGACCCAGGATTTCAAGGAGAGTTGGGGATCGTAGCTATTGAGATACAAAAAGATTTTGTAGAATGCATGGTTGACTATTTCCAAACTTTGTTCCCTGTCGCTACTGAAGCGCATGGCAAGCCCCATAGCATAGGGAAATACTTCGCGATAAAACTCATTATGAGCCCTTCTGCTGCCCTTGATGCATTTTTCTATGAGCTTTAACAGCCTTGGATTCTCGTCCATGGTCATGAATTCCTGCTTGTATGATGCTTGTAACCGGGAATAAAACCCCAAGATTGGAAAAAGTAACTATTTTTTTCCTGACAGGCAACCCTTTTGGTTTAGGAGTGGTATGGTGAAGTGTTTTTGTGTCAATCCAAAATGAACCGATGAATAAGAAAAAGCGCATTGCTGTTATTGGAACGGGTTTATGGGGCCTGCTTACAGGTATTGCTTTGTCCAATAAGGAAACTGAGGTAGAGATATTTGGTACAGAAAGTCCCTTGCCAGACAGGATTGTCAAAGATTTCTTTATAGACCTCAGATTGGCTAAGGCAGTTCCCGACAAGTCGTTTTTCAGGTATTTGTTGAGGATATTGCAGCGTGAGCCTGCTTTCGGAGGCCATTCGGCATTGAAATCCGGGTTATCGACAAACGACAGCGTCGATGACTTACCCCTCAGTGGATATAAGCGCGATATGTTTGGGCGGTTTTTTGATGAGGTGTTTTTGGGGCATGAAAAAGCAGGGAACTTGGTTGTTGAATATTCAAAAGCATTCTCAAAACTGAGAGCTACTTGCTGGGGGTGTTCGGAAGCGGAGCATGGCAGTCGGGACAATTCCGGACTTGCTAACAAAATAAGCACAACCATACACCATGGACTCCGCTTTGGGAGGTTGAAACCTTTACAGGACTCTTTTCAACTTACCTATTTTAAGGAAGGCATAGGGCATACCCGTTTGTTTGATCAGGTCGTATTGACTGAAATGGATGTTCAGCCGAGTAGTTTATTGTCTTTTTTTGGCAGCGAAATAGCAGGCAAACTTGAAGGAGTTAACCACAAGTCCATTAAACAAGTTATAAGCAGTTATGATCCTAACGAATTGAAGGAAGGCAGAAATATCCCGGGGTTTTGGTCAGCAGAAAAGGATGCCTTGGGTATTTGGGGCAGTATTCTACATGCTGATTTTTTCCCGACGGGAGAAAAAGCGGATGAAATGATTTTTTCCACTTTTGTCGAGCAATTGGATTTTCTATCTGGTCCTTGGAAAGGCAAGCAATCAGAAGCCGACTCCGTCATTGATAAGTGGCGCGTACTTTTGGGTATTGAGAGCAATCCGCAAAGAGTGCAAACCAAGACCTGGGAAAAAGCCATTACGATCAAAGACGAGCATTTCACGCTTCTTCAACGTACCCTTGACCAATTGGAATCGGATTTTCCAGGCTTATTTTTTTCCGGAACTTACAGAGGTGGATCAGCCCTCAAACCTGAGCAATTTATTGCCTTGGCAAGACCAGGAGTGAAAAATAGACATTGTTGCATACCTGCCTGAGGTGTTTAACTACTTAGTTATCAGGTATTCTGCATACCTAAGGGCAGAGATCCCAATATTCTTTCTGTCAGCAGCTTTTGTTTTGAAAAGTTCCAGCAACGACCTGTCTGTTTTATGTCCCTCTACCATCACCCAAAGCGGATTTTTCAAGGTTTCAGGTTCCTCCAGTGGATTTTCCTCCAATAAAATCAGGTTGGCTGTTTTACCGGGAACAATACTTCCGGCTTGCGCCAAAAAAGCATGCGTCAAAGAAGGGTTGACAGTTGCTGTTTGGAGCGCTTCAAAATTACTCAT
>JALQTV010000286.1 GCA_023268675.1 Saprospiraceae bacterium
ATGCCTGTGATTGATGCATCAGGAGCTATTGTTGGCTCTCTCACGGAAATTTCTGTGCTTTCGTATTTGCTGGAGAACCCCATAAATCATACCGAAAAACAGGTAAGTGAAATCATGGGCGAACCCTTCCCTATTGTAGAAGAAGATTTGACTATCAACCAGCTGCGAAACTATATCAGCAAAAAGATCCCGGCCATTCTAGCCCGTGACAGAAGTGGCCAATTGCATATCATTACCAAATACGACATCATCCAATCTGTTTAAGCTAAAAATAAACATCTTAGGAAAGCGTTTTTGTGTTAATTGACAGGCCAATGAAAGTACGTTTAACGATTGTAATATCATGCTTTGCTGTCCTCCGACTCTTGGGGCAGGATCAGCATTTCACTCAGTTTTTCGCCTCCCCGCTAACCTTGAATCCGGCCCTTACCGGAACCTTTGATGGGAAATACAGACTGGGATTGATTTACAGAGATCAATGGAGAAATGTAACAGACGTACCTTACCGTACCTTCGGTACTGCCATTGACATGCGCTTCCCCGTGAAACCGGGCCAACGATCCAATGCCGATGCTTTTGGCGGAGGGATTCAATTTTTCAGTGACAAGGTCCCCGCTTTTGACTTTTCTACTACTCAAATGCAATTGTCAATGGCTTACCACAAAAGCCTCAGTAGAAACAATGACCAATTTTTGAGCTTAGGATTTCAGGCAGGAATAGTCCAAAAAAACCTGAATTACGAAAACCTGAACTTTGACGATCAGTTTAATGGTACTACCGGTTATACCGAAACCAGTGAAGAGGTACTTCCCGGAAACAATTTCTCCTATTTGGATTATGCAGCAGGACTCAATTATACGCTGGCCCCGGCCGGCAAGCCAGGATTTTTCGCCGGTATCGCTATCAGTCATTTCAACAGGCCGCAGTTAAGTTTTTTTTATGACAAAAGAGAACCCGTAAAAAGAGGCGATGACCTCCTTCATATAAAATATACTGCCTATCTGAGCGGGCAAATACCTTTAGGAGAACGAATAGCTTTGCACCCCAGAGCGATGGGATATCTACAAGGGCCACATTTTACAACCAACGCCGGCACCAACATCAGATTCTTATTAGATAATGCGAAAGGAACTGCCGTTCACTTGGGAGCCTGGGCAAGATCAGTAAGAGATGAGGGTTGGCGGGTAGGGCTTGAATCTGTCGTAGGTATGCTCGGATTAGAATTTTCAAATGTATTACTTGGTATTAGCTACGATGCAAATGTCAATCCGCTCGTTTTCAATGGAAGACAGCAAGGGTCTCTGGAAATCTCCCTTGCCTACCTGGGGAATTACCTGAACGACTCAGTGCTTTGCCCCAGGTTTTAATGTACTTTTTGATTTTTCCCGAAAGACTAAAAAGGTCTAAAGTTCAATGTTTTCAACTATTTCAAGACCATAACCTATCAACCCAATCCGCTTTTTAGGACTCTGGGTAATCAGTCGGATTTTTTGGACTCCCAAATCTCTCAGAATTTGGGCTCCAACGCCATAATCTCTAGGATCCATCTCCAATTCTTTATACATATCAGGCTTTTCGCCCCTTTCAAGCTGCGTTCGAATGTGTTGAATTTGGTTTAGCACATTGGTTTCTTTTTCCGTATGGTGCATAAAAACCACCACCCCATTGCCGTTCTGAGCAATGAACTGAAGGGCTTTGTGACCGGGAATGCCGCAACCTTCAATCAGCACACTTAGAATTTCCGTTATTTCTGTTTCAGATTGAACCCGAACCAATACAGGTTCATCCTCTGTCCAATTTCCAAATTTAATAGCAATGTGGACATCTTCTGTGGTAAGCTGCCTGAAGGCAAAAAGTTCGGCAGGTCCAAATGAAGTTTCCAGTGAGAAAGAAGATTCCAGTTTAATCAGTCGCTCATGTTTCATCCGATAAGCGACAAGGTCTTTTATGGCGACTATTTTCAAATCAAATTTTTTGGCAATATCCAAAAGCTGTGGAAGACGAGCCATAGTACCATCTTCATTTAGAATCTCTACCAATACTCCTACAGGCGGAAAGCCCGCCAAACGTGCCAAATCTATACTGGCTTCTGTATGCCCGGTCCGCCTTAGGACCCCTCCCGTTTTCGCTCTCAGGGGAAAAATATGCCCGGGGCGTGCATAATCTGAGGGTTTGGTAGCAGGATCAATCAAAGCTTTGATGCCGGTTGAACGATCGTAAGCTGAAATTCCCGTCGTACATCCCCTCCCAATCAAGTCAATGGAAACCGTGAAGGCTGTTTCATGCAGCGCTGTATTGGAAGAAACCATGAGTGGCAGTTCCAGTTCATCAGCTCTTTTTTCGTCCAACGGCGTACAGATAAGCCCGCGTCCATGAGTAGCCATAAAGTTGATGATTTCAGGTGTGACACAGGCTGCGGCACAAATAAAATCACCTTCATTTTCCCGGTCTTCATCGTCAACTACAATAATCACTTCTCCTCCACGGATCGCATTGATCGCTTCTTCAATGGTATTAAGACTTGTGCTGGTCGCGGCTGGTTGGCCTCCAGATATTTGATTTGATTCCATACAAATAATTTAAAAATCCTTTCAATAAAGCCAGGTGCATCCACAAAAAATAATGGACATCTGTAAGAAGCTTGTTATATATCCCGAATCTCTTTAGTCCGAGGTGCAACAAAGGAAGGCCAAAAAAAACAAACAAGCTCAAGAAAAACAACCCTTGTTGAAACTTGTTGCCATACAGACCCATAAAAAAACTCCCTGAAAGTATTCCGCCCAGGAAAAAAGGTCCCAGCCAACGGAGGATTTTATGAGAAATAAATGCAAACGCCGTCCAATTAAAAGGTGGCCACCAAAGATGCTTGAAATAACTCATGTTTTGAAAATTACCCGCAGCTATTCTGGCCTTGCGCCTAAACTCTTCTTCTATTTTTTGTGAGACCTCTTCATGGCAAACTGCATTTAGGTCGCTTATGGTACCACCCCCCTTCTCGAGCACCTTCATACAAAGGAAAAAATCGTCCACCAGAAAATTAGGCGGAACCGGGCTATAGTAATCTGACCGTAGGGCAAAACAACCTCCAAATGGTCCCATCATGCTTCTCCACAATTTACCCTCAAGGTGTTTGACCCGTACTTCTCCGGAAATGTACGTATTTTCTGAACCGGAAATATTCCCCTCCTTCATGCCTGTGTGCACCATATGGCTATCCACCAAACCAATACATGGATCACAAAAATGATCCGCCAAACGTTTCAATACATCTGAAGAAAGCAAGACACTGGCGTCTGTCATGACAAAAAGATGGTTTTCACCTACCTGGTTTTGGGCAGTGGCCATTTTAACCAGTTCATGCATGACTCCGGCTTTGCCTTTTCTTTCTTTGCCTTCGTAAAAATAACGGTTTTGGCCTTCCCCGACCCATTCTTCCAGGATAGCATTGGAACCATCTGTGGAAGCATCAGATCCTATATAAATGCTACAACTATGTCTACCACAGTCCTGCTGTCTCAAAGTTTCCAGTTTGGAAGGTAAAACCAATGCTTCATTGTAAACCGACATCAATACAGATAGGTGAAATTTACCATTTTCGATAAAAGATTGTTGCGGTGCTGACTTTCCCTTTTTCAGATCGAGATAGTGAAGCAATAAAGGATAGCCCACATAACTATAAAGCATGAGCAAAGTCGATGACAGTGCGATTATGAGGCCCCAATCACCCATTCTGTGTATTTGTTAATTGCTCTTCCCTCCTTTTTGCAAGCCAAAGGCAGTAGCTTTCAAGTAATTTTTGAGCGAT
>JALQTV010000287.1 GCA_023268675.1 Saprospiraceae bacterium
ACAACGCTGCAAAGCCCAAAATATCTCATAGCCCTGCCCCTGTGGATCCACATGCCTTTTTCATTCCTTCTGTAGGCTTGCTGGAAGCCGAAGATATCTGCCCGCAAAAGGTAGAAATCGCCTTCGAGGACGAGCTGCCATATTTTTTTGGCGTCAGCCGACAAGATACAGACCTTCCTTTCGATTTGTTTGCATTCTGCTTTTACCTGGTCACCCGCTACGAAGAGTACCTTCCTTTTGATGCGGATCTACATGGCCGCTTTCCAGCCCATGCCAGTCTGGCTGCCCAAGCAGGTTTCCTCCATCTTCCGCTGGTAGATTTGTGGGCCATTCGCTTGAGTTCCCTCCTTCGGAGAAAATTTCCGGCATTCACTCACACCCTTTCCTCCTATTGCTGTATCCCTACCATTGATGTGGACATAGCTCTGGCTTATGGCGGCAAACCGCTGTGGAAACAACTTGGAGGTCTGGGGATGGACTTGTTTAGAGGAAACCTGGCACGGCTCTCCACCAGGCTTCGCACCTGGTTGGGACAGATACCTGACAGTTTTGACACCTTTGATCAAATAGCACGCTGGCACAAGGTTCATGGCCAGAAAACCCGTTATTTTTTCCTTTTTTCGCGAAGCGGAAGCAGAAAAGACCCCAATATTGCTCCGGACAACCCCCTTTTCAGACAGTTGATACGCAATCTCGCTGTCCATTCCGATATCGGATTGCACCCTTCCTATCATAGTCTGGAAAACCCGGGGTTATTTTTGCAGGAAAAAACAGCATTGGAGCAAGTCCTGGAGGAAGCAGTGCTACAAAGCCGGCAGCATTTCATCCGCCTTCAATTTCCGGAGACCTTCCGCCAGTTGATCAAAACAGGCATTCTTGAAGATTACTCTATGGGCTATCCGGATGCTGTAGGCTTCAGAGCAGGTATTGCCAGGCCATTCAAATGGTTCGATCTGAAGAAAAACGAGCCCACAACACTCACCCTTTACCCTTTTCAGGTAATGGATGTAACCTTGAAACAATACATGAAATTGCATCCGCAAGCCGCAATGGAAACCATAAAGGGATTGGTATCCCATACCCGTTTGGTTGGAGGCTGCTTTGTTTCCGTCTGGCACAACAGTTCGTTTGCGCCGGAATGGGGTTGGGCAGGCTGGGAAGCTGTTTACCGCTACTTACTCCGAGAAGCAGTCCCACAACCCGACAATTAGTCTGCTCAAATGACGGAATATCCTTACATTTGCCTCTCATTGAAGATAAAGCGAGCAACTTATGGTTTACATATTCAACGATCACCCCTCTCAGGTCAATCAATTTATTGCAGAATTGCGCGATGTAAAAGTTCAGAATGATTTGATGCGCTTTCGCAAAAATGTGGAGCGCATTGGGTTGGCCATGGCTTACGAAATCAGCAAAACCATGGATTCCCGGGGAATTTCGGTAGATACCCCCTTGGGAATTGCCCATACCAATATTCCAGACGAAAGAGTAGTGTTGGCGACCATCCTCAGAGCAGGTCTGCCTATGCATCAGGGCATGTTGGATATTTTTGACAAAGCCCAAAACGCTTTTATTTCAGCCTATCGGAAGCATCACAAAGACGGTACTTTTGAAATAAGCGTAGAGTATGTGTCCTGCCCGGACATGGAGGGAAGTACTCTCATCCTCTCCGACCCCATGCTTGCAACCGGAGCTTCCATCGTCAGTGCCGTTCAGGAAATAAAAAAATACGGCAATCCTGCCAAAATTCACATTTGCAGCATCATCGCATCGGTCGAGGGATTGAATTACATTCGTCGGATGTTGCCCGATGCACAGGTTTGGATAGGCGCACTTGATCAAGAACTTACCGCCAAGTCCTATATTGTTCCTGGTCTGGGGGATGCAGGGGATTTGAGTTATGGCATCAAATTGCAGGAATAAAAGCAGAGCAGGGAGAAAAAGCAGCATTTTACTTTTTCTCCCTGCCGGGAAAAATCAATCTACTGTCCGGATAAGGGTATTTTCCTGTATCCAGCAACCCACCCTGAAGCTTTGCCCTACTTTCAGGTTTCGGATAAATACATCCTCTTTGGTTGGCATAAATTTGCGGTAAGTGCTGATCCATTTATTGGCTTCCCCAGCTACAGAAGCATCCAGGTTTTTAGCTTTTGTCCACATGTCTATTGCAGGCCAGACCACAACCTGACTATCCCAACCTCTTCCCGGACCGCACAAAGGACCTGATGAAGCATACAAGCGTCCTATCAGGATATAAGGCTCTCCCCAATCCGGCCGTATGCCGGCAGCCTGCAAAGCATACTGCCTGGCTCTGGGAAAATCTTTCAGGTGAGCGTTGTAAATTTTAGCGATCAACAAGGTGTAAGTTGCTTTTTTGTCAAGTCTTTCCTCGCTATCGGCAGCACTTTGGAACAACTCAATGGCTTTGTCATATTCAGCATCGCGCAAAGCCTGATAAGCCAATTCCAGGTCACTTTCCTCTACACAATTGGTATTGCCTGCCTGTATCAAATTGCGGAAGCGCTCATCCGTTTCCGGACATCCCCCCCATTTTAACCGGCTATAGACCGTACGGATCACATCGCAGTCGGTACTTGCCTCTAAAAAATCTTTGTAATACTTTTCCATGTAATACTCACAATCGAAAAAGCCCTCAACAACCTCGAAAGCCTCCAGCCTTGCAGGAGCATATTCCTTTACTATCTGCCAGCGATCACAGCCATTGCCCGAACAGTCTGCAAGACCATTGGCGATCAGCTCATTGATTACATCAAAATACTTCTTTACTTCCTCTACCGGAATCTGATCCTCAAAAAACAAATCTATCATAAGCGCGGTAAAGGGATTCACCACAAAATCATTGGTTTTCAAGCCATCGATTTCAATAGACTCCTTGAACAGGTCGTAAATCTCTCTTTTTGAAGCCCTTTCCCGGTACTTATAGTATAGGTCAAAGCCCTTCCGTGCCTGAATGTACCCCCCTTCCGGGTAACAAACTGCAATCTGATCGTAAAGCTTGAAAATTTCATCAATCCATTTGTTTCTTTCCCCGGAGTCGGTTGTATTGGCCAAAAAGTGTTCATAAAAAACGATGCCATCTGCCAGTACCGTATTGCGCTGTCCATCCGCAGCGGGTGCTACAGCATACACTTTTTGCCAATAATCATAAGCTCTTTCCCAGTCCTCTGCTTTGAGGAAGTCCCGATAGAGTACATACTGTTCTATCACTTCATCTTCGTTGGGAGCATCTGAAAAACGAGGGCAAGTGCTTCCCATTTCGGGTTTAGGCTCAGGTTCTGCCTGCACCGGAACAGCTACTATTGTTTGTTCGGCAATTTTAGGCGTACAAGCGTATCCAAACAAGAGTACGAATGCAGGGATCAGCCAGGAAAACCATTTCATAAGCTTTGGTTTAACAAAACAAAAGGGGTGACACCACTGAATATACAGATGCCACCCCTTTGGTCAGGTTTGAAAAATATAAATTATCAGTTTTTGTATCTAACCACGGTAGTCACACCCAGGCAAGGCACATTGACGCGCTGCCCTTCTTCAACCTTTCTCATGAAACCATCTTCACGAGATGGAAGCGCATCGCGGTAGTTGCCCAAACGCTTACCGGCTTCATCAGAAACTTCGGCATCCACTGATCTTGCATAAGCATATTTGTCACAGGCGGCTAAGATAGCCAAACGTTTGTCCCAGTCATCCTTACAACCTGTACTCAGTTTGGCGTAGATATCTCCCAGCAACAAATGAGGTTTACCCCATTCAGCTCTCA
>JALQTV010000288.1 GCA_023268675.1 Saprospiraceae bacterium
TTGGGGCATGAATGCCACCACCCGATCCGACATTCTCGGATACAACCCCGTTCCATACGATAGGGTAAGCGCCACCAGCGCCATGTCTGAAACCTGGGACAATCTCTCAGGAAATTTCAATTGGTCGCAAAAACTTACAGGAGGACAATCGCTTAACTTCGATGCGGATTATTCTTCCTTTGAAAACCCCGCCGATCAGTACTATGAAAATTATTTTTTGGATAATGAAGGTGAAGAAGTTGCTCCGGAAAACAATTTCCGCAACCTCAACAACAGTCGGGTAGAAATCAAAGCACTAAAAGTAGATTATAATCTGCCTTTATCCGAAAAAGAGGCCAGTCTGGATCTCGGGATGAAATACAGCGATGTAAACACAGACAATATCCTGGTTTTTGACCGATGGGTAGGCAATACAGCTACCTGGGAAAACGATGCTTTGTTCTCCAATCAGTTTATGTATTCCGAGCAAATACTTGCTGCCTATGCCAATTATTCCCAAAACTGGGAAAAATGGCAATTGCAGGCAGGATTGCGCATGGAAAACACCCAATCCACCGGCGATTCACCCAGTAGGGACAAATTGGTCAACCGCAAGTACATCAACCTGTTTCCCAGCGTCAACCTGAGTCGCACCCTCAATGAAAACAATCAGATGAGCTTATCTTACAGCCGTCGGATAGACCGCCCTACTTATCAAAACCTCAATCCCTTCTTCTTTTTCCTCGATCAGTTTACTTATGGCAAGGGCAATCCTTTCCTGCAACCTCAGTATTCTGATACTTACGGACTTTCCTACAGCTACAAAAGCCGTTACATCGCTTCCTGGACCTATACCCATACGGCAGAAGCCATGTCAGAGGTCATACAACTGAACCCGGAAACAGGAGAGGGATATCAGACTTTCGACAATCTCGAAAACTCCGAGAACTACAGTTTTAACTTGTCCGCACCCTTCACCCTATCCGAATGGTGGACCCTCCGAGGCAATGCAACTGCCTTCTACAACCGCATAACAGGTGTCCTGGAAAGTGGTGCATTGCTCAACGAACAATTTTCCTATAGTTTCTACCTGAGTAATTCCTTTACCCTGCCTGCGGGCTGGAAGGCAGAACTCACCGGGTTTTACCAATCTAAAATCGCCATGTTCAACTTCAAAATCAACCCTATTTACCAGATAGACTTTGGTATATCCAAAAGCATCCTGGAAGGCAGAGGCAAATTTAGCCTCAACATGAGTGATATCTTTTATTCGCAAGTTTTCAGTGGGACGGTACAACAAAACGATCTTTCTTTTAGCATTAAATCCTACAACGACACCCGAAGGGGCAACCTTTCTTTCTCTTATAATTTTGGCAATCAGTCTGTCAAACAAGCACGACGCAGAACCACCGCCACCGGAGAAGAAGAAAATCGCGTCAAGCGGAATTAAAACAAGCTGCAATTGTCCCTATTCCGCAAGCAGTCCCATCTTAACTTTTAGAAGGCAGGCAAGGCCTGCCTTTTCCTTGCGATCTTTGTGTGAAACTCAATTTTAAAGGGTTCATGCAAAGATCGCAAAGTTTTTAGCGCAAAGCACATCAGGAGCTATTTACACCTGAAATGTTGCCTTTTATTTTGGTTGAATAAGACAAGAAACAAAATTTTAGCAGCTGTATATCAATTACTTAAAACCTAAAAGCACTGTATTGAATACCAAACGAAAGTAAAAATCAGGGTTCTATTTATCTTTTTATAGTGGTATCATTGAATTGCGCTTTAACCATTCCCTTTAATAAGACTACCAAATAAAAACAAGCAGGTCCCATGATGCGGAGCTGCTTTATTATTAATCGACAAGCTAATGTACTGCTTGCCGAAGGGGTACTGTATTAACTAATTAATCATATCACAACATGAAAAAAATTGAAGCCATCATCCGTCTCTCCCGGTTTGAAAAGATAAGAGCCGCACTGGCAGAAATCGGGATCCGCTTCTTCACCATGCATGAAGTAAAGGGTTACGGACTCCAAAAAGGTGAGACACTGACCTACCGGGGAAGCATTTACGATGCCGATTACATTCCAAGAATGCAACTCGACATCCTGTGTACGGAAGACAATTACCAGAAGATCATTGAAGTAATTGTACAGGCCGGCAAAACAGGTGAAGTGGGAGACGGAAAGATCATCTCTTTTGACATCAATCAAGTAACACGCATCAGAACTTCAGAAACTGGCGAAGCAGCTCTTTAACCCTAAACTATTCATTCTAAAAAACCCTATTATGAACGACGCACTTTTTACAGCCAATAATACCTGGATGCTGGTAGCTACGGCTATGGTATTCATCATGCACCTTGGATTTGCAAGTCTGGAAGCCGGATTCGTACAAAGCAAAAATACAGTCAATATCTTATTCAAAAACTCCATGATAATCGCCATAGGGCTGGTAACGTATTATATTGCCGGATTCAATCTGATGTATCCTGGAATGAACGAAGGGGGCTTTTTCGGCTTTGCAGGCTTTGGACTAAGTGTCCCCGAAGGCGCTGCCGCCGCTATTGAATATGCAGACGGGGGCTACACTTACTGGACAGATTTTATTTTTCAAGGCATGTTTGCCGCTACCGCAGCCACCATCGTCTCCGGAGCTGTTGCTGAGCGAATGAAACTCAACTCGTTTTTGTTGTTCGCAACTATCTTCGTGGGGATCTCCTACCCCATTACAGGCATGTGGAAATGGGGGGCCGGTTGGTTAGATGCAGCCGGATTTTACGACTTCGCAGGTTCTACGCTCGTACATGCTGTAGGAGGCTGGGCTGCTTTGATTGCCATCGTTCTGCTCGGCCCTAGAAACGGCAAATACACTGCCAACGGCATCAAGCCTATTCCGGGACACAGCATGCCATTCGCTGCATTAGGGGTATTTTTGCTTTGGTTCGGATGGTTTGGATTCAATGGCGGTTCTGTCTTATCAGCCGACCCTATGCTGGTATCACTAGTCTTTGTCACCACTTCCCTGTCGGCAGCCACAGGAGCCATCGGAGCATTTATCACTTCCAATATCTTATTCAAAACCCACGACCTGTCCATGGTACTCAATGGCATCCTTGGTGGATTGGTGGGCATAACAGCCGGTGCTGACCTGATGAGTCCCGGTGAAGCCATGATCATTGGCTTTATTGCAGGTGTCATCATCCCCTTCTCCGTAGTGTTTTTTGACAAATTAAAATTAGATGATCCGGTAGGAGCCACTTCTGTTCACTTGATGTGTGGTTTGTGGGGCACCCTGGCCGTCGGCATCTTTGGAGAAAAAGCGGGAATAGGTCAGTTGTGGACGCAGCTATACGGCACACTGGCCATCGGAGTATTTACCAGCATTTTTGCTTTTGTGGTACTATTTGCCATCAAAAAAACCATGGGCTTGCGAGTATCTGCAGAGGCTGAAGAAAGAGGACTGGATGTATCAGAACACGACATGCGGGCTTATGGAGAACAACAGGAATTGGAAAGAATTGCCAGTTACTAAGAATTATAAATGAAAGCACCCGGGGTTTTGCGGAAGGTCCCGGGCGCTAATTTCAAAAACTCCAGCGATGCTGAAATCTCCAAAACCAAGCGAAAGATAAGGCATCTGTAGCGATATTTCAAGCTCCCCTGCCGGGGCAAAAGCTATCAAAACGACTGGAGGGTATTTCAAATTTTTAAACAAAAAGCAATGAAAAACAACAGTTTACTTACCCTCGCTCTGCTTGCCGGGATCTTTTCCCCACTATTTTTACTTGCCCAGGCACCTGA
>JALQTV010000289.1 GCA_023268675.1 Saprospiraceae bacterium
GGTACAATTCCGGAGTGTCGGACACCTGCAAATTGCCGAAGGCTATCACAGGTTTGCTCACCTGACCTTGCCTGTTGTATGCTTCTGCCAGGGTAACCCTTGAACTGAGTTCTATGGCACGACTCAATTGACCCGCTTTCTTAGCCTTAATAACAAGGGTAAAGAAATCGGCTGTTTCATCGGCCACACCATTCCAGCTGGTAGTCAACCAACCGTCGGTCAATCCTGCTGTACCAAAATGCTCTTTTTTGACAAGGCCATACTCTACATCAATGATTTCGGCCATTTCGGGATCGACGGAGAGGGTAAACTGGAATCCCTGCAAGTTGCCGGCCTCATTAGAGCGGAAATTAACGCGGTAAGTTTCGCCTGCGTACAATTCCTGTTCGTCTAAGTCGAAGTGGAAGTCTCCTTGATAGGATCTGCCACTGGCCATCAACTGATTGGCCTGTGCATCCAGGGTGACGTCTCCGACTTTTACTGCAACGAAGTCACCGGTAACCAGGTTTTGATTCAGGTCATTGATGTTGACTACTTCCGGGAAAGACTCTTTCCATGGATTCTCAGGATCCGGGAAGGTGTAATTAGCATCGATGAAGCGCCAGCTGGTATTGTTGGCAAAACTGGTTTCTACACCCAGAATCACGCGCCTCAACTGGATCATATCCAGCGTAGTAACGGTCTTGTTGTTGTCGATATCTGCTGCGATAAGTTTGTAGGGACTATCCAGTTTTTTGACAGACAAAATATGTCTTGCCATTTCTATGATATCGAATGTAGTGATGCCGTTTCCATAATTCTCATCGAGTAAGGGCGTAATGGTATAGTCATGCCCTGCCTGTAGGTTGGTAAAAGCGTAACCACCATCTGTATGAGTAACCATTTCTGCCTGCATCTGGCCATTGAGGTTTACCGCAACATTTTCTACCGTATTGTCATTCTCCGTCATGATCATACCTGCTACCGAAGGGCTGGAAGTTGCTCCACAGATATCCATAGGATCCTGAACGACCAGGAAGGTTGTACAATAACTTCCATTTCCATAAGCATCCCAGGCTGCAATCACTGCCATAATGGTCTTTCCTGCATCTTCACAGGTTACCATGTCACTGGTTTGGGAAGGATCCAACAATTCACTCAATGCCATTGCCTCTTCCTGCACCACAAATCGTTCGATTTGTTCAATCAGGCTCAAATCGCCGGATAGTGCCGCCGGCTCACGGCTCAGGTGAATAGAATACTTCACCACACCTGAACAATCATAAGCTTCACTGGCAATGTAGTCATTGGCCCAAACGGCCATCCTTCCATCATCGATGGTACCATTACCGTCTGCATCGAAAGGCATGAGAGATACTGAGATACCTGAGGTACAGGAAGGTGAGGGCGCCTGACAATCTACCACAATAAAGTCTTTGATAGTGATAGAAGTATTGCCGCATCCATCTGTTGCACGAATCTCAAACTGGTGGTTCCCTATCGGGAAAAATCCTGTAATGGTAGCCGTTTTTGAATCCCCGGGAGCACCTGAAAGCGCGGTAATATCGGCTTCCAGTTCGGGATAACCGATATCAGAAGCGGTACCTGCTGCAATAGGCAAGGTATAGGACATCGCCGGATTGCCCGTACTGCTGATGTTTACGCGAAGGATTACCTGCAAGCTGATATCATCCGGAGTACACTGATCCATCACACTGATAGGAATGCTGGCATTGGCTGCACCACAGAAAGAGTTGATCCAGTTGGTTGATCCAGCCTCAGCTGCACTGGAAGGATTGATTCCTTCAGCACAATAGCTTGGATCCAAATTGGCCATAATCATCGGAGGAGTGGCATCGTACACATTTATCACCTGAGTATAGCGGAAAAATCCAGGCATAAAGATCGGGTTGGCTCCTGCAGGAGGATTGGCCTGAGTATATTCCGTAGGACAAATAATCCCAATATTCGATGGCGTACAAATCGGTCCTTCTTTTCTCCAGAATCCCCCCGTACCGTAACATACGTTTTGGGTAGAAGTAGGCGTAGTATTGAAAGGATTTCGATCCCGATCAATGAAAATATAATCGTTGCCATTCGACAAGCGAGTGAAACTCACACACACTCCCTCATCCCCTGGCTTGTTGTCACAATCTTCATCTCTGCCTACAATGAAGGGACTGGAAATAGAGAGATCATCACCGGTAAACTGACACCAGTTGACCACCTCAAAGGTTCTAAAGATGCTGTAGCACTCGTCACCACTGGCAGTGAATCGTTCATCTTTTACATATAAGCTGATCAGATCGCAACCTGTACTTACAGCACCAATGTCAAAGGTATCAATTACTGCCGCACAAGAACCGGAAGCATCTGCGGGGAAACAGAAATTATAATCATGGATTTTGTTGATGGTGATATTCTGGAAACAGTTGTTCGCAGAAACATTGCCAAAACCATCTACCGACCAAAATCTTCTTCTGATAGACCCTGCCCCACAATCCCAGGCAATGGCTACTACCGATTGCAAAGTGGTAATATTGTTGCAGTTGTCAACGATTTCGGCTGCGCCAAAAAGGTTGTCCAACTGAGCATGTAAAGCGTCTTTTTCAGCAGCACTCAAAGCATTGTAAGCATCCAGATCTGCCGGTGGATTGAAATCTGCCGGTACAAGTGAATTGTCATTACACATGCCTGTAATATCTACCGGTGCTGCACAATAAGGGTTGGTATTGTCTTCTATCATCACACTCATCATACAGCGATTGGTGTTTCCGGCATCGTCTATGGCAATCACCTCCACCATGACTTCTGTGCCGGCATCACAGCAGAAAAATTCTGCATAAGGCTGCCAGATGAAACTCATATTCATCTCGGGAACATTTTCCTCGTAGTAACCATCCGGGCTGCCTGCTGCTCCCACCTGGTAGTTGGTCACATACACATTCTCGCGATTCACCACCGCTTCGATCAACTCATCCCCAACGATGATGCCATCGCCGTCGAAATCGAAAGAACCAATACAAGAAGGAGCTACGACTCTTCTCACCCAGTATTCAACCGTACCACAATTGTCTGTAATGCCTTCCTGGAAGTCAAAAGACTCCAGCCTTGCGTAACCACCATCATTCAGGTTGTTGTCCAATTCATAAGAACCACCACCCAATGAGATGTTGAGCGAGTTGTCACAAACCGTGAGCGGCTCGACCAAATCCAATACCTGGAAAGGCACATAGATCTCAGATTGATTCAAACAGGCATCTTGTGCAATGTAACGAAAACGATAAGTGCGGTCTTTGGGTAAGTCTGTTGTCATTCCCCCGGCAGTTCCCTGGCGGATGACAATCCACTCATTGATGTAAGCGATGATGTTCCCAAAGTTGTCGTATTGTGGAATGTCTACATTTTCTTCAATAGAATAAAATACAGTGACATTGCTCGAACAGTTATCTGTCGTAGCAGGAACAGGCACCTGAAAATCTGCCAAACAGTCAAATGGAGTTACGGAAAAAGTAATCAGGTCATAACCCAATAAATTTGATTCCGGAGCTACCATTTCAGGAGCAGAATAGTCACCAGCCTTAATTACCTGGTTGTAAATAATTGATTTACCGGGACGGCACCAGTCCAGGATGGTCCATTCTCTGCGGACTTTCATGCCTCCATTGCAGGAAGCAATGACAGACTCGTCTGTGTAGCTGGCTCCAAGATTACACCAGTCTGGTGCCAGGTCCTGGAATCCAAAAGCAGACTGCAAGAAAGGATAACCCGTAACATTG
>JALQTV010000028.1 GCA_023268675.1 Saprospiraceae bacterium
CTGATCTCGAAAGATTCATGCGGGATATTTGAAAGAATGGACCCCGATTCTTGTTTTGCGAGTGTTTCAAAAGTTTTGATGTAAAATGCTTCGCGCTCAGGGTTATAAGGTATCCAGCTTTCAGGGACCAGCTCCTGCGTGTTTATGTAGTAGCCTTCGGCTGAAAAAATAGTGTAGGCCAACTTTTTACCGTCAGGTGAACAAGCAGGTTGGAAAGCGCCGGTATTCGAATGGGTTACCTGATATAGTTGTCCTCCATCGGCAGGTACAGCGAATATGTTTTGGATACCGGTATAGGCAGCTGAAAAAAAGATGTAATTGCCGCTGGCCACCGGATGGAAGAGCTGATAGGGGAGAAAGGGCGTGAGGGGAGTGGTCGAACCGGTTGCCGGATCAATTTTCACCAATCCCATGAGGTGTTCTTTCCTCGCCACCGCTATGAGCGTTTTGCCATCGGGCATCCATTGAGGGTAGGTATAGAAGTACCTTGCCGGATTTGGGACAAGCCCTTGGATGCTGCCATCCTTGGTATTGAGTATTACCAGCTTGCTTTGAATTGCTTCATCTATTTCTACTGCCAGCACAGCTGTTCCCTCCGGGTTAAGGGCTGGGGAAAAGTATTTGCTTTGTTGCGTCAGTTTCTTTTTCGTGCCGGTACTTCGGTCGTATAGTCGAATGACTGAAAAGTTTTTGTTGGTCCAGCGCGGATCAAAAGCCAATTCTGCCCAGCAAAGGTAATTGCCACCGGCGGAGAGCGTGCTGCGGGGATGTTCTGCCTGAACTCCTGCCATAGAAAGCTTTTGGCCTTTGTCGTCGGAATCACTTCTTTCTAAAATAGTGGGAAGTCGGTGGAGAGCACTCTGATAAAATGCCATTTTGCCGTCAGGCAGAAATACTGGATTGGTTTCGTTGACAACGGTATTGGTGTTTTCAGGGATTGGGGAGTCATTTGCCGGCAGGGTGTTTTGTCTGAGCGCTGAGAGCGTTTCCTGATACAATGCTTTGGTGCTAAGTCCGGTGTGCTTTTTTAAGCTTCTGCTGAAAGGAAAAAACAGCCCCTTATATCTTCCGGCATCGGCGACCACCTGTTTCCAGAGGTCCGGGCCATATTTTTCGCGGGCATAGGTAGTCAGATAATATCCGAGTTTGTACCAGTCCGGGACGAAGTCACGGTAAGAGCCTGCCGCGGCTTTTTCGTAGGAATAGGATTTGCCTGCCTGAATCAGCGATCGGTATTCCATATCAAAGAGAGGGCTTCTTCCCCTGCCCGAATTGGTCAGGGCTGTTTCCATTCCGACTGCGTCGCCTTCGAGGTACCAGCGGGGGAGGGCCAGGGAGACTACACCGCCCCATGCCCAGGAACCCAGTACCTGCTTTGTCAACTTGCTGATTCCGCGAGTTGCATTGGTGAATTGTTGTACATGCCGGTATTCGTGTATGGTGAGGTAGTCCAGCCAGTCTGTGCTGACATTGCTTTGCGGGGGAGTCAGGTAAAACTCCGACCGGAAAGGACCTACCGTGACAAACCCATTGGGTATGACGGTTTGGTTGTGGAGGAGGATGCTTACTTTCTGGCGTAGTTCGCCAATGGACCCGGGTTGAGTTCCCCAAAGATAATGTACGATATTGGCTACGCGTTGGGCCGATTCGTCCATGTTTTCAGGGAAAATGACCTGTACCTTGTCTGTATTGATTTGTTCCCAGCGAAGGCTTGGAGGATTGAGGCCCAATGTATTGGAGGGTACTTGGGATTGGCCGCTTGAAATAAAGAGAAGAATCAAAGCACACAGCAGGACAACTTTTTTCATGGGGAGCTTATTTTGAATCCTAATTTAAGGCCCAAAATGGAAAAAAGTCGATACCGGGAGCTACTTTATAAAGAAAAGGGGGACAACCTTTAGCTGAAAAGGGATTCTACAAAGGCTTTTTTGTTGAATACTTGCAGCTGATCTATGCCTTCTCCGACGCCGATGAATTTGATGGGAACTTTGAACTGATCAGAAATTCCGATGGCAACCCCTCCTTTAGCGGTTCCATCCAACTTTGTCAATGCCAGCGCAGAAACGTCTGTTGCGTCGGTAAAGTGGCGGGCCTGTTCGAATGCATTTTGACCTGTTGTAGCATCGAGTACTAGCAAAACCTCGTGGGGGGCTCCTTCGAGCTTCTTGCCTACAGAGCGTTTTATTTTGGAAAGTTCCTGCATCAGATGCGATTTGGTATGCAACCTACCGGCAGTATCTATAATGGCAACATCGCAATTGTTTTCCAGCGCATAATTGACCGTTTCATAAGCCACAGCTGCAGGGTCTGTGTTCATGCCTTTGCTGTAAAATTCACAACCTACCCGGTCAGACCAGATCTTCAATTGATCTACTGCCGCTGCACGGAAGGTATCGCCTGCGCCCAGTACGACCTTCTTGCCTTGTTGTTTGAATTGCCAGGCCAGTTTGCCTATGGTAGTGGTTTTGCCCACACCATTGACGCCTACTACCAGGATGATATATGGCTTCTGAGGACTGTTGAGACCGAAGTCCTCTACGTCTGTTGAATTGTTTTCTGCCAGCAATTGAACGATCTCATCTCGTAGAATGTCATTGAGTTCTGAAGCTTGCAGATACTTGTCGCGTGCAACGCGGGCCTCAATCCTGTCGATGATTTTTACCGTTGTTTCCAGTCCGACATCTGAAGAAATGAGGATGGCTTCCAGTTCGTCCAGTACTTCTTCGTCCACCCTTGACTTTCCGGCGATGGCTTTGCCCAGTTTGCCGAAGAGGGATGACTTGGTTTTTTCTATCCCTTTGTCGAGATCTTCTTTTTTCTCTTTACTGAAGAATTTGGAAAAAAAGCTCATGTGAGTCGAATTGATGTCTGTGGAAAAAACAGAAGAGGCTTTCCATTTGTCACAGAAAGCCTCTTAAAATCTTTTAACGGAAAGTAGCAGATTATTTATTGGCAGCAAAAAATTCCTGCACTTTGTCTTTGTGAATCATCACCTCTTTGTAGGAATAGTTTCCTGTCTGTGGATCTTTGATGCTTTGAATCACCTTTACATGATCACGACCGGAACCGGCATTTGCAGCCCTTTGCGCAACTCTCGCGTTTTTGGATACTTTCTTAGCCATGGTGTGTTGTTTTTGGCGTTAATAAAATTACTTGATCTCTCTGTGAACCGTCTTGCGCTTCAAGATAGGGTTGAATTTCATTAACTCCAGGCGATCAGGCGTATTTTTTCTATTTTTTTGTGTAACATATCGGGAAGTACCCGGCATACCTGAATTTTTATGTTCCGTGCACTCCAGAATGATCTGGATTCTGTTACCTTTCGATTTTTTTGCCATGATTACAAGAAGTTATTTTTAGGTTCACCTAATTCAAAACCAAAATCTACCCCTTTTCGTTCCAGAGATTTCAGATAATCGTAGATACCGGTTTTGTTTATCGTCCTCAATGCATGGGTTGAAATTTTCAGGGTTACCCACTGCTCAGTCTCCGGAATGAAGAAACGCTTCTTCTGCAAATTTGGCAAAAAACGCCTTTTGGTTTTGCGGTTCGAATGCGAAACATTGTTGCCCACGATTGGGCGCTTACCCGTCAATTGACAAACCTTTGGCATGAATAAATGCTTTTGAATAATTATTGTGAAAATCTATGTGACTCCGTCAGGATTCGAACCTGAAACCTCCTGATCCGTAGTCAGGTGCTCTATCCAGTTGAGCTACGGAGCCATGCAAGATCCTCTGATCTATTGCGGATGCAAAGATAAAGGTTTATTGGTTAAAAAAAAAGATTTCCTGAAAATTAGTTTGGGTAATTGTGAGTACAAGGGGTTTCCTTTTGACTTACAGAGAGAAAAAATTCCTCAAAATGATTTCATTGCCTAAATAAGTACAGGAATGCTATTTTTGGTTTTTGCAACAATTAAATTTAACAAGCAATGAAGCAAGTATTGTTGGTAGCTGTGTTGTCTTTTTTCTGGCTTGCGCCAAAAAACATTTATGCGCAGCAGGTGAGTCCTGATTCGTTTACACTGGAGGAAAAGATAGGGCAGATGCTTTTGTTGGGATTCAGAGGCATGGAAGTGACGGAAGACAGTGCTGTAATCCAGCATATCAGCACAGGAAAGGTAGGAGGGGTAATCCTATTCGACTACGATGTGATTCGCAAGGTCTTTGACCGTAATATTGCTTCCCCGGAACAAGTGAAGCGTTTGAATGCGTCTCTTCAGGCTGCCGCCAAAAAAATCCCCCTGTTTGTATCAGTTGACCAGGAAGGCGGACGGGTATTGCGCCTGAAGAGCAAATATGGCTTTCCATTTATTCCATCCCAGCGTTTTTTGGGCGATTTGAATGTGCCGGACTCAACGCGCTTTTATGCGGCTCTTAATGCAGCCAACCTCCATGCACTAGGGTTTAACCTGAATTTTGCACCGGTAGTAGATCTCAATCTGGTAACTGAAAGTGGCGTAATCGGATACCTGGATCGAAGTTTTTCGGCCGACCCGGAATTGGTCGCCCGACACGCTGGAATCGTTGCCGGAGAAAGTTTCAACCATGGCGTAATTCCTGTACTCAAACATTTTCCAGGACATGGAAGTGCCAGAGATGACAGCCACTATGGCATTACAGATGTTACTGATACCTGGTCAGAGACGGAATTGATTCCCTATAAAAGGCTCTTTGAGTCAGGTTACAAGGGGGCGGTGATGACGGCACATGTGTTTAACCGAAACCTGGATCCCGATTATCCTGCTACCTTGTCTGCCGCTGCCATGAAACTGCTTCGAAATGATTTGGGATTTGAGGGCGTGGTCTTTTCCGATGACATGCACATGAAGGCTGTTTCAGAACAATATGGCCTGGAAGAGGCCATAATTTTAAGCATAGAGGCCGGAGTAGATGTTTTTTGCTTTGGCAACAATTTGTTATACGATGGCGATATTCCAGACAAGTTTCGGGAAATTGTAGTCAATGCGGTACGATCCGGACGGATCACCGAAGACAGAATTGAAAAGTCTTTCGGGCGTATTACGGCGTTGAAATCGGCTTTTGGCCTTAGCAAATCAATGGACGAATGAGATTTTTTACCTGTTTGTGTTTTTTTATTTGCCTGCCGGGGATCACACTCCTGCAGGCTAATGAGTTGATTCCGCAGCAGATGGTGGTTCAATTGGCAGCTGAAGTTCCTGCTGAGCAAGCCGCTTCTCTGCCTTTGCACGAAACGCTGGTGTTTGTCAAGACTCTAAGTCCTACCAGAAACATGCACCTGTATAATTATCATGGTAGCCTGAGTCCCGGGTTGGCACTGAAGGAGATACGAGAACTGGAACTCGTTGCTGCAGTTCAATTAAATGATGCACTGGAATTTCGATCTACTCCCAATGACCCGCTGTTTTCGAGGCAATGGGGATTGGAAACCATCGGGCTTCCCAAAGCATGGGAGACCACTACCGGGGGGGTGACAGCAAGAGGGGATACCATCGTTCTGGCAATTGTGGACAGTGGTTTTGATACAGATCACGAGGACATGGTCGGGCAGATATGGGTCAATTATGCTGAAATTCCGGGCAATGGCAAAGATGATGATGACAATGGTTATGTAGATGACTACCATGGCTGGAGCTTTGATACAGACAGCCCGGTTCATCTGCCGGACAATCATGGCCAGTCGGTGGCAGGGATAGCTGGAGCCAAAGGTGATAATAACAAAGGAGTAAGTGGGGTCAATTGGGACATCAAACTCATGTTGTTGTCAGTATCGACCATTGCCGACGTGATCAGTGCCTATGATTACGTCATTACTCAAAGAGTGTTGTACAATCAATCGGATGGTAGTTCCGGAGCCTTTATCGTAGCGACCAATGCCTCTTTTGGAGTCAATCGCAATGCTTTTTGCAGTGAGTTTCCGCTCTGGGGCGAGATGCTGGAGGCAATGGGGCAGGCAGGAGTACTCACAGCTGCCGGAACATCCAATCGCAATGCAGATATTGACCAGGTTGGGGATACGCCAAGTGCTTGTCCCAGTGATTTTATTGTTTCTACGCTCAATGTCAATGCTTCGGGACAGAAAGGGACCACTTCTTCCTATGGAAAGGAGGGGGTTGACCTCGGTACACCGGGTGATGGCTCTTATACTACCAAGCCGTTTGATTTGTATGGGACCTTCGGTCAAAATTCAGCGGCAGCTCCACACCTGACGGGTGCTATAGGCTTATTGTACGCAACTCCTTGCCTGAGTTTTGCTGAAGAAGCGCTTACCAAACCTGCAGAAACCGCTTTGAAGGTCAAGGCCTGGATTCTGGAAGGGGTAAAACCCAATTCCAATCTGGCTGCAATCACTCTCACAGGGGGAGTGCTCGACGTATATCAGAGCATGCAGCTTATTCTGGGGAGCTGTGAAACGAATACAGGGAATCTTGAAATTATAGACGAGCTTCCGGTGCAGTTGTTTCCCAATCCTGCCAGGGATGTGTCAGTTTTGCGAAACTTTTCCTCTGGGGAGGCGCAATTGGACTTGGAGGTATTTAATGAGAAGGGACAATTGCTTTTGCACAAAGTGGTCCGGGGGGGAACGGATTTCAACCTTAATTTGGACAATTATCAACCAGGATTATACCTTGTTCGAGTGATCGACGGGAGTCGGACAGCCATAAAAAAGCTGATAGTCTTGCCTTAAGGGATCATGTCGCGAAGTTGCTCGAAATAGGTAAAACTCTTCAACAGGCGGCTTCCATACCAGGAAAACATTTCGCCGTCAACCATTTTAATTTTGCTATGGGGAGCCATGGCGCGAAATTCAGCCAGGTGTTTTTCCGAGAAAGGGTAAGGTTCTGAAGAAAGGAAGATCAGGTCAGGGCTTCGCTCCAAAAGTTCTTCCGATGATATTTCCGGGTAACGGGGGCGATCTTGGAAGACATTAATAAATCCAGCTTCATCGAGCATGGCTTGAATGAATGTTTGGCTGCCTGCAACCATGAGAGGGGATTTCCAGATCAGGTAAGCTACCCGCAGGCGGGAAAGAGAGGCGGCTTTTTGGTGCCAGTGCCTTTGTGCATCCTGTAGGGTTTCCAACCATTGTTGCCCCATCAGTTCGGTTCCTGTGGCTCGGCTGATACCGGCAATCATTTGAAAAGCATCTTCCAGGTTTGAAACATCACTGACCCAAACCGGGAATTTTTCTTCCAGCTGCTGGATTTGCCCCTTTTCGTTTTCCTCCCTGTTGGCAAGGATCAGATCGGGTTGTAAATCGATGATTGTGGACAGCCGTAGGTTTTTTGTACCACCAACTATCGGGTATTGTCGGACTTTAGAAGCAGGGTGAATGCAGAATTTTGTAATTCCGACTATGCTGTTTTCCAGCCCCAGGTCGAAGAGCAATTCAGTTTGAGAAGGTACGAGGGAGATGATCCTCTGTGGAGGAGCGGAAATGTTGATTTTTCGTCCCAGTTGATCTGTAAGCATTTGCATGCTGTTTTTGCGGGAGTTGTCGTGGACTTTGGGCAGCCCCTTAGTCTGAGGAGACTGCCCAAAGGAAGAATATCAGGCCTGGGTAAGGTCAACTACTGTGGCTGAATCGTCTGTTTTCCTCACAGATTCGATGCCGTTTTTCATGGAAGCTTTGGAGGCGTACATTTGGCTTGATCCAATGACTTTTTTGTTTTTTGCCAGTAGGTTGAAGTGGAATTTCCCGTTGGCAGCTTCTTTTTCTTCGTAAGTGCCCTCTTTTGCATTGGTCATGACTGATTTAATTCCATTTTTGCAAGAGTCTTTTCTTGCATAAGCCTGGCTGGACAAAACAATTTCTCCATTCCCTGCTTTTAGTCTGAAGTAGAATTTGGCTGTGTTTTCGCTCTTAAAAATCTCAAATTTCATGTGATCCCATTTTAAGTTGATCAAATTTGTTTAGTCTTACAGCCTAATGTAAGATTTATATATTTGAAATTCTATGGCAATCATGATTTTTGTACGTTATTTTAAGGCATCTGTTCAACAAAACAAAAAAAGCGCATGATGAAATTGCTTCCTTTCTGGGTTTTGATAGTTGGTTTACAAAGCGCTGTATTGGCTCAGGATTCGGGTTTTCGGGCCATCTTTGGAGGAGCTTTGCAATTTGGCATTCCGACCGAAGCTTTTCGCGACAACCTTACCAATACCGGGGTAGGAGGGGGTTTTAACCTCTTGTTCCGATTGGGCGATGCGCCTGTGTACATGGGCATGGATGTGGGGCTCATGAAATACGATGGTGAAGTAATCAATCAGACGGTCAATATCAGTGGGTTTTTCAAGGATTATGAACTCAGGACCAACAACAACATTCTTACTGCACATGTGGTGACGAGGATTCAGCCGGAGACTGCGTGGCCGGTACAACCTTATCTTGAAGGCATGGTGGGTACCAAAGGCTTGTTTACGGTTACGAATTTGGTAGACATCACCGTCAATGGTGCAGAGGTAGTCGATACCAATACGGATGAGTCGGATTTTGCTTTTAGTTATGGCCTTGCTGCAGGTTTCGTCATGAATGTTTTTGGAAACGACGGGATAGGAATTGATTTGAGGTGTGCATATCTCCCCGGGGGCAATGCGGAGTACCTGGTGCGCCGCAACGATTTGAGTTCGGCTTTGATCACCGATCCGCTGGATGCCTTTGAGAAGAAAAATTCTCCTACCACGCTCATCATTCCACAGATTGGAATTTCGATCAGGATCTCTTCGCTAAACAGGGAGGAGGAAGAGGACGGAGCTTACAACTGGTAAACAGAGGATTTTCGAGATATTTTTAGCGTCTGCGAATATTGTGCTGCAATTGCTGTATATTGCAACGCATTTAATTGTGCTATGAAACACTAAACAACTCAGCATGCTTAGACAAGTCATGCAATCTGCTGTCTCCCTCGCAAGGGATGCAGGTGGTATTCGATACATTTATCCGAATCGTACCGGCTACGACTTCCATTGGACAAGTCTTTGGCAATTATTTGGCAAGGCTCATACGGATTGGAAGGAAGCAGCGGGTAACTTCCTGTCTTTGATATCGTACCAGCGTAAAGATGGCAGTCTTCCCAATTTTATTGGGGGTGTGGCTCTCGCCCAAAACTTGATTGCTCCTCCGCTTCCTGCGATACTTTTGTATCATTTGTATCAATTTTCCCCGGACAGGGCATTGGCTCTCGAACTTGTCAAAAAGGCTTTTCCTGCTATTTTTCGTTTCCATCAATATATCTATACTAGTAGAGATCCTCATGAAGAGGGCCTTCCTTTTATTTGGCATCCGGCTGAATCGGGCTTTATGCAGGTTGATTTTTCGGCGACAGCCGGGAGAGAAAAGGTCAACTGGAAGCAAATGCTTGACAAGGGGAATCATTATGATCTGTTGTCAGGTGAATTGTACCGCCATCACGAATTTTTGGTACAGGATCCCATGTTTTTATCGCTTTTAACCTGGGCCAATGAATGCCTGATTAAGTTGGGAGGCCTGATCAGGATGGATGTTTCAGAGGTGCTCAATTGGCACGAACTGACTACTTACAGCATCAATGAGAAGTTGTGGAGTGAGGAAAGGCATCAATTCGATGCTTTTGATTTGAAAGGCAGCAAACCCATTGTATTAGATTCAATTCGGGCATTCATGCCTTTGGTTGGAGAAATTCCTACCCAGGAACAGGCTGAGTGGATTTTGAAAAAAATGGAAAGTGAGGATTTTGGCGGGAAGTCGGCAGACCATTACCTGTGTCCGTCCAGGGCGCTGTCGGGATCGGGATCTGACTTTTTCCCGGAAGGGGCTCCTTCGGTACAACTCGATTTCAATTGGATGATTATCAGGGGTTTGCTTCGATATGATTTCGAAGATATGGCGCGAAAGATGGAAAAAGACAGTCTCGATTTGGTCTTGCACTCCGGTTTTTGGGACAGTTACGATCCCATGCGCTACGATGCGGGACCCAGGGGCCAGGGATTCCAAAACAGTTCAAAAACGGCTTCACTACTCCTGGATTTGATGGTCAGGCGAAAAGGTGCAGCTTTTCTTTCCGGGTTTTTTTAGGCGATTCCTTTTCTTTTTTTATTTTGGATTTTATTCGCAACAACAAATAAAATCCTGCTATGGATAAAATGAAAAGAAGAGCATTTATTCAAACCTCTGCTGCAGCGGGGGTAGGTTTATCCGGACTTGGTATGAGTACCGTGCAGGCAGCCCCTGCGGTAGCACCAAGAGCTCCAAAATCTAAAGTCAACATTGGTATCATAGGGGTGGGTCTGCGAGGGCAGTCTCATCTGAGCCTGTTGCTCGATCGGGATGATTGCAGCGTAACTGCCGTTTGTGATATCGACGAGTATATGTTGAATCGCACAAAAGAAATGGTAGAAAAGAAGGGAGCACCTATGCCTAAGATTTATGGCATGGACGAGCGTTCTTACCTGGAATTGCTGGAAGATCCCAATGTAGATGCGGTGATGATTGCAACCCCCTGGCGCTGGCATTCGGAAATGTCGATAGCAGCCATGAAAGCAGTTAAATATGTGGGAGTGGAAGTTTGCGGAGGATTTTCGCTGGACGAATGCTGGCAACTGGTCAATACGCATGAAGCAACGGGTACCCATCTGTTTTTTCTGGAAAATGTTTGTTATCGCCGGGATGTAATGGCTGTTTTGCAGATGGTTAGGGAAGGACTTTTTGGTGAATTGATCCACCTTGAGGGCGGCTACCAGCATGATCTTCGTGGAGTAAAATTCAACGATGGGGCCAGTCCTTATGACAGTGGAGTAGATTTCGGAGAAAAGGGATTCAGCGAAGCCAAATGGCGCACCACCCATTCGATTTACCGCAACGGTGACCTGTATCCTACCCATGGTGTGGGTCCGATAGCCAATTACATAGACATCAACCGGGGCAATCGCTTTTTGTACCTGAGTTCTATGGCTTCCAAGAGCAGAGGCTTGCACGAGTACATTGTCAACCACGAAAAAGGCGGAAAGGATCATCCCAATGCGGCAATTGAATTCAGGTTGGGAGATGTGGTAACGACTACGATCAAAACTTCCAACGGAGAATCCATCATTCTCAGCCACGATACCAACCTGCCGCGACCTTATTCGCTGGGTTTCCGTGTACAAGGAACCAAGGGCATCTGGATGGATGTCAACAAGTCCCTGCACATTGAAGGGAAAAGTCCGGCTCACCGCTGGGAAGATGCCCAACCCTGGCTGGATAAATACGATCACCCTTTGTGGAAGCGACTGGAGTCGGAAGCTACGGGAGCAGGCCATGGCGGGATGGATTACTTCCTCGTCAATTCATTTGTTCATTGCGTGAAAGAAAACATCGCTCCGCCACTGGATGTGTATGATGCAGCTACCTGGTTGGCGATTACGCCGCTTTCCGAACAATCCATTGCCAATGGCAGCACTTCCATGGCCTTCCCCGATTTTACCCGGGGCAGATGGATGTTGAGGAAGAATACCTTTGCGTTGGACGATACTTACTAAAACAGGCTGAGTCCTATGCACGAAGGGCACCAAACTGAATTCAATTCAGGGTCCTTCGTGCATGCCGTTTGAAGCAGTTTTTAAATGATAAACCTCGTCTTTCGATACGATTCATTGTAAGCTTCGATGATTTGTTGCAGATCGCGGTACCGGAATCCCGGTTGTCCGATTTTTTCTGCCAGTTCGGGAGCCCGACGCTGCAGAAGGGACTTGATTTGTTTGCGAAAACCCAATCGTTTGACTTTGATAGGAGAGCGACGGCGGATCTGAAGGTAATAGCGATAGGAGTGGTCGTTGGCTTCTTCCCAGTCGACTTGATCTCTTTCCTCGAATGTTTGTGTGCCGTCTAGTGGATCGGCATAAAGGGTCATGCCTTCGCCCCGGCTCAGTACTCTCAGGAAGTACCACAGCTCTTTTTCTTTCCTGGTTTCATAGATGATTTCCCGATCCTCTACCACAAAAACAAAGCCCTTGATCAATTCGGGACGCAGGCTGTAGCGACTGCCGAAGTCGTTGATGTACAACACGCGGTTTTGTTCGCGTTGGTTGTCTATTCTTCCGATCGCGCCGGTGAGTTTCAGGTTGTCCTTGGTAATGATATAGCCGTGAATGGGATCTGCGCTGATTGATCCCGGCAAAAGTATTAGCAATACTGACAGAAGTAATGCTACAAAGTCTGGTAATTGTTTTCGCAGTAGCATAATTTTCGAGTGATCTTTTTAAACAAACATCAAAAGGTGTCTTTTGTTTGGATACCAGCTCAATAAGGTCGGCTTCGCCAAAATCTGGCCAGGATAAATGCTGAAATCAGGTGCCAGATGCCCCACCATGCTGCGATCAGAGCCATGCCCCCAAGTCCTTCGAAAAAGCTGAAAATGATCACCAGCCCCAAACCTGAATTTTGTATGCCTGTTTCTATAGAAATTGCACGCGCATCGGGTATGGGCAAACCCAGGAACCTCGCCCATTGGTACCCTACTGTCAGTGCTGTCAGGTTGTGCACGACGACAATGATAAAAACGAGGTGCAGGTAGTTGCGGATTTGTTGGAAATTACTGGCAAGTGCAGCAATGATCAGTCCGAAAAATATAAGCATAGATAAGTTCTGAACCGGCTGTTTGAGTCGTTTTGCCAGCAGCGGATACCGATGTTGAACCAGCAATCCGATCATCACCGGTAGAAACACCAATTGTAAGAGCGTACCCAGCATGTCCGTCGGACTCACGGTGATGGCAATGGCTTGTTCACCGCCTGACGGCAAAAATTGTGTAAGCACAAAAAAATACAGGGGCGTGATAAACATGGCTCCCAGATTGGAAATGCTGGTTAGCACTACCGATAATTCTATATTGGCGCGGGCGATGTGTACTGCGTAGTTGGAAACATTGCCCCCGGGACAGGAGGCTACCAGCAGCATCCCCAGAGCCATGCTGGGGACGGGCTTGAACAGATAAATCAGCAATAGGGTCACCAGTGGGAGGAGGATTAGTTGGCTGCTTAATCCGCTGAGCAGAGCCCGGGGTTGCCTGGCCAGTTGGCGAAACTTTTCAAGTTGCAGGTCGAGTGCTACTCCAAACATGAGGAAGGCCAGACATAAATTGAGTACAAACAGTTTATCCTGGTCGAAATTGATGCGTATCTGGTCTATGGTATCCATACCTGTATTTGTGCGATAAAAAGATCGGAGCTTTTCCTTTTTAACTCCGGCTTATCTTTACCTTTGTTTTGTAACTATCAAACATTATGCGCAACCTGTATTCACTCATTCTTTTTTTAGGGGCAGTCCTCTTGCTTCCTTCGTGTACTTCTCCGGTTCCAGAGGCTAAGGCTCCGCTCTTCACAGGTCAAGATATTGATTTCAGCCAAGCCCTCCAAACCATTGCAATGGGTTCCTGCAACAGGCAGGATCTGCCCCAGACGATATGGCCGGTAATCGCTTCACATAGGCCGGATTTGTGGATTTGGCTGGGAGATAATATTTACGCCGACACCGAAGATATGGACAAGATGCGTGCCATGTATGTCCAGCAAAAGTACGATGCAAGCTATGCGGCTTTCAGAGCTCAGACTCCCGTTGTGGGTATTTGGGACGATCACGATTACGGTGTAAATGACGGGGGCCAGGAATTTGCACCCAAAGCTGCAAGTCGGGACCTGATGCTCGACTTTCTGGACGTAGCGCCTGATGCAGCAGTCAGACAGCGTGAGGGGGGCTACCAGAGTTATACTTTTGGCCCGGAGGGCAGACAAGTTAAACTCATCTTGCTGGACGGAAGGTACTTTCGCGATGAGTTACTCGCCAATCCCGATAAATCTACCCGCTACCTAATCAATGAGACAGGGGACATTTTAGGCGCAGCCCAATGGAAATGGCTGGAAGAAGAATTGACTGACAGTAAAGCACAAGTACACCTGATAGCTTGTGGCATTCAAATGCTTGCAGAAGAACAAATATTTGAAAAATGGGCCAACTTCCCGGTTGCGAGACAGCGCTTATTGGATTTATTGGCACAAGTTCAGCCCCGCAACACGGTGCTGTTGAGCGGAGACAGGCATATTTCAGAACTGGCAGCCACAGACTTGCAGGGACAGCGATTGTACGAACTTACCTCCAGCGGTTTGACTCATGCCTATGAGGGAGCCGGTGAAGAACCCAATCAATACCGTGTAGGTACCTTGATCAAGCAAAAAAGCTTTGCGCTGCTGCAATTGGACTGGTCGGGGGAAGAACCTGTTATAACCGTACAAATCAAAGCAACAGATAATACAACCCTGCTCGAGCAACAACTTGAGCAGCAGCCAAAATAATACCAACATGGATTCTACACAGAGCGGTGCCATTCATCAAACTGACTTTCAACTGGCAGGTCAGACCGGCTTTTACCGGGGAAAAGTAAGAGATGTATATCATTTTGAGGGCTACCTGATGATGGTAGCATCGGATCGCATTTCTGCTTTTGACCATGTACTTCCAAAGGCGATTCCTTACAAGGGGCAAGTACTCAATCAGACTGCTGCTTATTTTCTGGAAGCAACCAAGGACCTGGTGCCGAGTTGGCTGATTGCCTGCCCGGACCCAAATGTTGCATTCGGGTATGCCTGTGAGCCATTTAAAATTGAAATGGTCATCCGTGGATACCTGGCAGGACATGCGTGGCGCGAATACCAGTCCGGCAAGCGGATGATTTGTGGAGTACCCATGCCGGAGGGAATGAAGGAAGGAGATCCTTTCCCAGAACCTATCATCACACCTGCCACCAAGGCAGAAGAAGGCCATGACGAAGATATTTCCAGAGAAGATGTCCTGAAACAGGGCTTGGCCACACCTGAAGAATATGCCTTGTTGGAGCAATATACCCGTGCTTTGTTTGAAAGAGGAACGGAAATGGCTCATGACAGGGGACTCATTTTGGTGGACACCAAATACGAATTCGGAAAACGAGGGGATACCATCATGGTCATTGATGAAATCCATACCCCGGACAGCTCCCGGTATTATTATCTGGATGGCTATGAAGAAAGACAAGCAAAGGGGGAAAGACAAAAACAGCTTTCCAAAGAGTTTGTGCGGGAGTGGCTCATGGAACACGGTTTTCAGGGAAAAGAAGGCCAGATCATGCCTGTCATGCCGGATAGTTTTGTCGAACATGTTTCCGAACGCTACATAGAACTCTACGAAAAGATTACCGGTCAACCTTTTGTCAGGGAGGACAATGCCCACATTCGCAATCGCATCGCCGGAAACATAGAAAAGTTTTTAGCCGAAGGCTTTTCAGGATAGGTCACTCACATAATCTCTCAGGTATTCGAATGCAGGGCTCAGGTCGCCATTCTCGGCAATGGTCGCCCTTGTGATCATGGGGCTGCTGGCTTTCAGCAATTCGAGAATGATAAAGCGGATAAATTGTTCGCCAAAAGCGATAGACGCATCGCGGGGCAATTCACTGGGAAGGTTGTCTATGGTCATCATGTCCACTGCTCCGGGAGTATAAGCGGGAACTTCCCCGCCGGTATGGGGATCAAAACCAAAAACAGGGTCTTTGATCGTGCTGGCTTTGACTGTAGCAGGTATGGAAGTTTCCGGTGCCAAATCGCAGGTAATATCGCCAATTACCCTGATTCGGAATGTTGGGTGACGCATATCTTCTACGGAAAAAAAGGCAGGGGCAGCCGGATCCCAAAATATGCCGTGAACAAGAATGTCGGCTACTTTGGTATAAGGCAAAAAGGCACTTTGGAAAGCTTCGGGGTTTTTGTAGAAATCTTTGCTGTCAAAAGCCCGACCATCTTTCCTGGAGACGTAATGGAGGCTGGAAAGTTGGGTAAAAACAGCCTGTTGGTAGCTTTTTTCCAGGAAATCTTCCGGGCTGATTTGTTTCAATCCCATGTCTGCCAATACCTGAGCGGCCCCCTGGGCGACGCGGCCGGTGCCGGTCAATACTACTTTTATTGGGGGCAATTGCAGTTTTTCATAATCTTTTTTGACGGCAGCATAATCCAGGTAGCTGTTCATTCGATGAAGACGAAACAGGCCGCTTTGTTCGCCAAAGGTGTAGAGCGCATTGTGAGCTCCTACCATTCCGGCAAACTTACCAAAGGCGATAACCCGAGTGCCCTTGTCATCTGTCAGCAGTTCGTAATCTATCAACCGAATGCGTCTTTTCAGGATTTCCTGCAACAATTTGCGGTTGGCAGGCTGTTTTTTTATGGTATGAGAGAAAAACAAGTAAGTTTTATCGGGAATCAACCAATCGAGTGGTACTTCCTTTACGCCAAGTAGTACATCGCAATCACTGAGGTCATTGGTGAGCGTCAATCCTTCTTTCTGATACTCCTCGTCACTGAAACAACGGATGGGAGAGGGTTGGACAACGATTTCTACCGGAAAATGATCCATGAGGTGTCTGCATTGTCCCGGAGTCAGGGCAACCCTGGAATCCGGTGGTATTTTCCCCTCGCGTATAACGCCTATTTTCATTCGAGTATTTTTGGGTTGTTTTGTTGCAAACTAGTTCCTTCCTGTTTTGGAATTTTCTACCTTTGAAAGAAGCCGAAAGCTACAAAAGAAATGGCAAAATTGACCCAAGTTGATATTTCTCTATTTTGAAAATCGAAATCCATGGCTATACAAACGAACAATCTGACGCGTTTTAAACAAGCTTTATTTTTGCTTATTGCTTTTACTGTTTTTTCCTGCGGAGCAGAAAAACAAGCAACTTCTTCTGCTAAGCTGGAGGCAACTGCAGACGCACATATCAATCCTCTGCTGGAGGAGGGGCAACTGGCCGGTGCAGTAGTTCGGGTAGTGAAGGGAGAGGAGGTATTGTTTGAAAAACCTTATGGGTATGCAGATCTGGAGTGGCAGGTACCCATGGTTGCCGATGCGGTATTTGAAATAGGCTCTGTCACCAAACAATTTACGGCGGCAGCCATTCTCAAACTTGTAGAAGAGGGAAAGATTAGTCTTTCTGACGATATGTCTACTTATTTTCCCAATTTTGACATGAGGGGCTATGAGGTAAGCATTCGCCAACTACTCGACCACACTTCGGGTATTCAGGGATATACGGAATCACCTGTTTTTGGAGAATTGGTTTTCAGAAAGTTGCCAAGAGACACTTTGGTCAGTCTTATGGACGAAGCAGGTTTCCAATTTGCGCCGGGCACAGCTCAGATTTATAATAATACTGCCTATTTTATGCTGGGATTGATCATTGAACAGCTAAGCGGTACGACGTATGAAAATTATCTGGATTCGGTGTTTTTTCAGCCGTTGGGAATGAAAAATACTTATTACTGCAGTGAGAGCAAGGTGCTTCCGGGCAAAAGTCACGGGTATGATATGGGGCCTGCAGGATTGGTTCACAAAGGATACCTGGATCACACCTGGCCCTATGCAGCCGGTTCTATTTGTTCGACAGCAGAAGATCTGACGATTTGGTCGCAGGCCTTGCATAGGGATGGAAAAGTACTTTCCGAAGCAAGTTACCGCGAAATGATCACCCCCATGCCCCTGCTTGATGGCACTCCTCAGGATTATGCCCTGGGCCTGATGTCATGGACAGTAGATGGAGTCAGGATCATTGAGCATGGGGGAGGCATCAATGGTTTTTTATCGGATATGAAGTATTTGCCCGAAGAAGACATAGTGGTAGTTGCCCTGATGAATACGGCAGCTGCTCCGGGTCCGGGCTCAGTAACCCGCAAGATACTGCTCGACCTGGTGGATTTCGAACCCTTTGAGGCGGTGGCTTTAGATGCAGATCCGAAAGTTTTTGAAGGCACTTATTCAGGGGTAGCCAGGGGAGGGGACATCACTATTGAAGTGAAAGCTGAAGGAGAAAAACTGGTAGTTGGTTCAGGCGGCCCGTCTGTGGATACTTTTTCTTATGCGGGCAATCAAATTTGGGTAGATCCTGTAAAAGGAGGTTCGGATAATAGGCTGGAGTTTATTTCCAGGGATGGAGAGATCGAAAAAGTATTGTGGGCCAGTGGTGCTTCCCGCAACTTTTTTCAAAAAAATTGAAAAAACAGCATCTTCGGAAACTATTTTAAAACAAGGGAAGTTTATACCTTTGAATTTGAAATACAACCAGGGGACGTAATGGAATCGACAGGACTGATAACTGGTTAGTAAGCATGCCGGAGCATGATGGTTCACTCCGTTAACAAATGGCTATTAACTTTCTTTTACATGGCAACACTAACTATGCCATGGCAGCCTAAGACCAGGTCTTAATCTGCCTTTGTGCCGTACGCTTGACGCCTGATACACAGCGTGCCGCATATCACCAACCCCTCGGGCTAGTCTGTTGTGATGCCCCTGTCAACAGGCGAAATTAAGGGGATAAGGATAATGTACGGGAGGGTTTCCAATCCTTTCATTGTCTCGAAAATTTAACTGGAAACTAAGCATGTAGAAAGCTCTCTGGTGCTTTCGCTGGACGCGAGTTCGACTCTCGCCGTCTCCACAAGAAGCAAATGACAAACGGTGAACAGGTAATTGTTCGCCGTTCGTTGTTTATAGGCCCTCCACTCGCTTGCTCACAATTTTTTTCTTTACATTTAAGTTTCTTACTGTGATCCGTTTACAGGCACAAAAGTTTTCCTGATTGGCCGACACGAGTAACCACAGGCAAGCCTTCTTCGTCTATCAGATGAATGAGTGGAATATTGAATTTCAAAAAATAGCACCCAAACCACCTTGAAATATGCTTAAATCTCGACTACTTCTTTTTGCACTTCTGATTGCTACCGGAGCTGCCCAGGCTCAAATCAGTGCCAAATTGAT
>JALQTV010000290.1 GCA_023268675.1 Saprospiraceae bacterium
AAACCCTAAGGTAAGAGCAGAAGTTTATAAAATCATGCGCTTCTGGCTGGACAAGGGTGTGGATGGCTTCCGAATGGATGTCATACCGCTGATTTCCAAAAGACTGGACTTTGCAGACGCTCATTTGCCCACTTTCAATGATGTAGTCGAACAGGTTTACTCCAACGGTCCCCGCGTCCATGAATTTATCACCGAAATGTACCACGAAGTGCTCAAGCACTACGACATCATGACCGTCGGCGAAGGCCCCGGCATTACCAAAGAAGTCGGTCTGGATTATGTCAGCGAAGACCGCGAAGAACTCAACATGATTTTCCACCTGGACCACATGTTCCTGGGATATGGCCCCGATGGAAGATTTGATCCGGTTCCTTTCGGGCTGAAAGAAATCAAGCAGATCATCAACGACTGGGACCGAGCTATGGGCGATAAGGGTTGGATCAGCATTTTCATGGACAACCATGACTTCCCGCGGATGGTATCCCGCTTTGCCAATGACAGCAACAAACGGGTGGAAAGTTCCAAGCTACTGGCCATGATGGTACTTACCCTTCGTGGCACTCCCTGCATCTACCAGGGTTCAGAAATCGGCATGACCAACATCCAACTCCGGGACATCAACGATTTCAGAGATGTAGAGACGATGAACTTTTACCGGGAATACACCGGGAAAGGCATGGACGAAAATAAATTCATCGAACTGGCCAACGTATATGGTCGGGACAATGCCCGCACTCCCATGCAATGGGACGACAGTTTCAATGCAGGTTTCAGTAGCGGTACTCCGTGGATACAAGTAAACCCCAACTACAAAGAAATTAATGTAAAGACAGATCAGTCACAAGGGGACAGCATCTACGATTTTTACCGGCAATTGCTTCAAATCAGAAAAAGCCTGCCTGTCCTTACCTATGGTAGCTATCGGGAGTTGCCTCAGGAGAACCCCTCATTGTTTGTTTATGAACGCAGTGACGGCAAAGACACCTGTTATATTGCCCTGAATTTCAGCGATCAGCCCCAAAACTTTGAATTGCCGCACCCCCTTTCAGCACTTCAACTGCTGGCAGGTAACTATAAAGCATCGAATGAGCCCGGCTTGCAAGCCTGGGAAGCTCGTCTGTACCAGACCTAAATATTTCGAAAACCAACTTTAAACCTGTCAATTATGGATTTTAACCTGTCGAATCTGGATTTCAGCATCATTATTGTTTATCTCATCCTGGTCATTTTAGTGGGATTTTACTTTGGCAAAAAACACGAAGATGCCGAGGATTACTTCCTTGCAGGCCGAAACCTCACCTGGCCCATCATCGGCTTTTCTCTGTTTGCCTCCAACATGTCCAGCAACAGCCTGGTCGGTCTTGCCGGTGCTGGTTATAAAGATGGCTTCTCTGTGTACAGCTACGAGTGGATGGCGGTAGTCGTTTTGATCATTTTTGCTGTGTTTTTCCTGCCTTTTTACCTGAAAAACAAAATATTTACCATTCCTGAATATCTGGAGCGCAGGTATGGATATGCTGTAAGAGCCTATGCTTCCATCATCGCCATTGTATTGAATATCCTGGTTGACATATCGGCTACGCTCTACGCGGGAGGACTGGTGATCAACCTGATATTCCCTCAGTTTGAACTGTGGCAGATCATATTGGGATTGGCTCTGATCGCAGGAGTTTATACCATTTCGGGAGGCTTGAGCTCGGTGATGTACACAGACGCTGCCCAGGCAGTAATTCTGATTTTAGGTTCTACCGTAATCACCATTTATGCTTACGAAGCTGCCGGAGGCTGGGAGGCTGTCAAAGCCATTACGGACCCGGGACATTTTAAAGTATTGAAGCCGGTAGATGACGAGGTGCTGCCCTGGCCTGCAGTGTTTACAGGAGTACTGATGATAGGTTTTTATTTTTGGGGAACCAACCAATACATTACTCAGCGGACCCTGGCCTCCAGAAGCGTCAGGCATGGACAATGGGGGGCTATGTTTGCAGGTTTTCTAAAACTATCCATCCTTTTCATCATGATTTTCCCCGGTGCTTTTGCACGAGTGCTGTACCCGGATATGCAGGAAATGGATATGATTTATCCAACCATGTTGTTTGACCTGCTACCTACGGGCTTGTTGGGATTGGTGCTGGCAGGATTGATTGCAGCCATGATGTCCAGTCTTGACTCGGGTCTCAACTCTGTTTCTACCCTGGTTACCATGGACTTCATCCATAAATTTAAGCCTAACATGTCCTCACACCAGCTAATGACCATAGGCAGAGTGATCACAACCATTGTGATGGCATTGGCCATCCTTTGGGCTCCACAGATACGGCACTTTGAAAAACTTTGGGATTACCTGCAAAATACCCTGGCCTGGTTCTGTCCCCCTATTGTAGCTCTCTTTGTCATGGGTATTTTCTCAAAAAAAGCCAACAACAATGGGGCATTGGCTTCTATCATCATAGGTTTTTTGATTACGGCTGCACTGATTGTCGCAAGAGCATTAGATATAGACAGTGCTTTGCCAAACTTCCTTTATGTAGCCACCGCTCATTTCCTGATTTGTTGCCTTGCACTTTGGGCTTTTAGCAGCAAAGGAGCACACAAATCGGTTGAAGAGCTGGCCAATGTAGTCTGGACCAAAAAAGAATTTGAAGAAGAAACAATTGCGCTGCGTGCCGAACCCGTGTGGTACAACTACAGGTATCATGGCATAGCTTTGTTGGTGGCTGTAGTGATTATTTTGTTGGTGTATTGAAAAAACACACCATACCATGTATTCAAAAAAAGTCCCCTGGCTCCTCCAGTCAAGGGACTTTTTTGGTGGGGAAGCCTCTTTGGGTATTGGAACAAGCTTCAATACTGATTTTCGGGGAAGCTTTTATAGGATTATTTGGAAACTTAATCAATTATGAATTTGACCCGGCTCATTCCCAATGTCTATTATTCGGATATTCAAGATGCCTTAAAACTATTCGTTGATTGCCTTGAATTTCGTATAGGACATGAAGAATTGAATTCAGAAAACCCATTTTGCGTAATCGAAAAGGACGAATTATGTATGTACCTTTTTGAACACCCCAAACTGGCCATGGAACATCAACCGGAGTTTAGAATTGTATCCAGGGATATTGAAGAAATCTATCAAAAAGTAAGTTCATCACATCCCGAATTTTTACACCCTAATCTCACCACAGTTACCCTTCGACCTTGGGGAGCAAAAGAATTCGCATTGAGAGATCATCAAGTGTGCATCATCTTTCAACAGTGGGAATAAAAAACAGAAAATGAGCTCAAAATGGCTGCATCCCCAATCAAGGCACCGGCTTCTGAAAAGCCGGATTGTTTACAAAACTGGTGTCTGTGAGGGTATGTAAAAAGGCTACCAGGTCTGCTTTTTGTTGTTCAGTCAGGTTAAAAGGCAGGATATTGGTGTCCTCATTGATCACTCCATGCCCCCCCTGGGCATAATTTTCAATGACTTCTTCCAGGGTTTGAAACCTGCCATCGTGCATGTACGGAGCTGTGAGGGCTATGTTGCGAAGTGTGGGTACCTTGAACTTGCCCCTATCAAAAGTTCTTCCCGTAAACCCACCGTAGCCGGGATCCGTAAAATCATCTACCGTAGCCACGCTGTCCAGGCCATTGTTTCGATAAGCGTTGTCCATGAACAAAGGACTGAGATGGCAATGCGAACAACCAGGATGGTTGTCGATTTGTACAAAAGGTTCTATAAAAAACAACTGCCTGCCAC
>JALQTV010000291.1 GCA_023268675.1 Saprospiraceae bacterium
AAATAGATTTTTTTGCAAGGTATCTTTTCCATATAAAATACGATTTGCACTTGCTTCCATATTCATAGTGATTCTATCCGCAAGTCGCGGTAAAATCAGGGGAGGGGAAACAATCTTTTTTTCGTTATATATCTGGATCGTGTCAAGTGTACCGGGAATCCAATTATTGAGGTTGATTTCGTTTGATTGAACTCGAAGATAAACTTGCAATGCTTCTTGGGGTAAGAGCCATGCGAAAATATCCTCTATTTCAAATAGGAGGTCAAAATCTGTGTCCTCAATTGCTCCGCTCTCAGCAGCAATTTGTAGCTTATGATGGACCAATTTCATTTCTCCATGATTAATTGTCAAAGCTTCCTTCCCGGCAGCTTTGGCAAAAAGTTGGCTAATTTCGATTGTTCCGGATGGTTCCAATTGCTGGTTTTTTTCTTTTTGCCGGAAGGCCTCCCTATTCCCACTAAAAGCTATATCACTCTTTAATATACCAGACAGACTGTCTAAAGCAGGAAACGGAAAGGCATTGAACAAGCTAGCCAGGTCAACCTGCCCTTTGGCATGCAGGTCAATGTTGGGATTGGTCAGTGGGGTTGAAAGCTTAAAGTCTGCCTCAAAAAGATCTTTACCCAAAAGAAATTTAAGATAGGGAACCTCTACAAATAGTTGGTCAAATGATTGTCCTGGGTAATTCAGAGTCATTTGGGCTGCAATATTTTCTATGCCCAGAGGGAATTCCGGGTAATTAAAACGACCCTCTTTGATAAGGGCGGTAGCCTGTATACCCGGATAAGTATCCTCATCAAGGGCCCCCTTTATGGTCGCCTCCAGGGAAAAAATCCCTTTACTTTTCACCTCTCCAAAGTTTTCAGTGTAGGCATTGGGTATAAGAGATAGAATCGATTTGAAACTATTGTCAGGGGCAAATACCCTGAAGTCTAAAAACATAGATGAGTCCCTGGATTCTATAAGACCTTCAGCGTTGACCGTCAATTCATTGATTTGTAGCTGACCTTTTGTTAAGTGGAAAACGTCTTTGTCAAGCTCAAGTTCTATCGCACTATTTAGACTCATGCCAATATTGGAAAGGTAGTGAATACCATTATTTGTTGCACTGACTGAAGTAATTTCAGCACGTGAGTCAAGGGAAAAAACTTCCTTTTCGTAGAGTCCGCTGCCGCGGAAAGAAGCCCCTGTGATGCTGAGGATTTGTTTATTATAGAGATCTTCCAGATAAAAATTGAGATTATCAGCGCGGATGGCTCTAAGTTGTATGTTGATCCCTTTTCCTTTTTGGGGAACTTGTTGGACTTTTTTGCCTGCCTGTTTGTCTGCTAAAAAGAAATCTAAATTACTTGCTCCAGATTCGAGTGTAAACCAATTGACCTGAGCATCCTTGACCCCAATCGAACTAATCATTATGGGGTGAGATCTTTTCAATAAAGAACTTATATCCAGCCTTGCTCGGGCTCTTCCAATATTGGCTATGGTAGGGTCAGGAAAGCTATCGGGTCCGAGTAGCCGGACATTGTAAAAGCTTACACTCAGGTTGGGGAAATTCCTAAAGGCATTGACAGACAGATCTTCAAAAGAGATGCTAATGCCAGTTACTTTATTGAATTCCTTTTGTGCAATCTCTTTTAGGGAACCTTTGAATAACAGCGGTAAAGTTGCCAGCATGAAAACGAAAAACCCCAATAGAAACAACAATTTTTGAAGGATATGACGATGCATTTTTTTTCTTTAAAAATAGTCAGAAATGAGTATGGAAGCACAAACGATATACGGTCCACAAAAATTATAAAATAATGCCCAATCTGGGTGGAATTACGATCACTAAGCTTTAATATTGCATACGCGAATTTCTTAGGTTTTCTTCTGAAAAATCAAATTTTTCTTCTCCGGCAAGAGTTTCAGACCTGTGTTTTCTTTTGCCGGGCCTGCAAGTTTTGTAAGAATGAATAGACAACAACTCGAAGACTTCCAACTGATAGAGTCAAAGGATAAACTGGACTCCTTTTTTACTAAAAACAAATCAGTTGAGTGGTTGGGATTTGATACTGAATTCGTTGGGGAAAAGCGGTTCAATACACGTCTTTGTTTGATCCAGGTGGCTTCAGTACATGGAAACTACCTGATTGATCCATTTGAATTATCCAACGTTGATCCTTTTTTGGATTTAATTGAAAACCCGGCTATAGAAAAAATTACCCACGCAGGAGAAAATGATTACAGGTTGTTGCATACAGATTATCAGGTAGTCCCTCAATCCATTTTCGACACCCAGGTAGCTGCAGGTTTTGCAGGTTACAAATACCCTGTGTCGTTTAAAAAGTTGGTGGAAACGGAATTAAATATTCCAGTAAACAAGGCCTATACTGTTACCAATTGGGAAAGCAGGCCTTTTACTGCCAAGCAATTAAAATACGCGATAGACGATGTGATCCCTTTGTTTCAATTAAAAACTAAACTTGGAAAAAGTTTAATGGCAAAGGGTAGGCTTTCCTGGATGAAGCAGGAATTGTCCAAATGGGAACAAGAAGACTACTATGAAAAAGATCCACACAAAGAAGCGCTGACCAGTAACCTTATGAGTTCCTTGAATAAAAGGGAGCGGGTGTTTTTGATTCGCTTGATGGAGTGGCGAAGGAACCTTGCTTCAGAAAGGAATTTTTCCCGGGAAATGATTCTCTCGTCAAAGTTTCTTGCACCCATTGTGAAAAGTATAAAGTCTGGCAAGGCATCTTTGCTAGATAACCGAAGGATTCCCCAGCGAATTATTGACGACTTTGGTTCTTTATTTGAGGAAATGTATCGGCTCCCGGTAACACCAGAGGAGAACCGACTTTTGGAGCAGGTTGTTGAAACAGGTCCTGAAAACAAGGAAGAAGATTTGCGAATTGAATTGCTTTATCTCTTGCTTCATAAAAAATGTATAGACGAAGGGATTTCTGTCAACCTGGTTTTTCCAAGAAGTTTGTTGAAGCGACTTCGCCAGGAAGCGGATCAAGTGGTTGAAGAACTTAAATCAGATTGGCGAGGAAAATTTATAGGCGAGCAATTGTTGCAGTGGATGCTACATTACAGTGGATTGGATTTCGAATTTAATGGCCATGGGGTTGATATCCGATTGAATATTTAATTGAAAGAACCATGACAAGTTCCGGGTCGCCATTGTTGTCTGTAAAAAATCTAAAAATTGCCATTAGAGAAAAGAATGCTTTTTCAACGGTGGTTCGAGGGGTTTCTTTTTGTATCAACCATGGTGAGACGCTGGGCTTGGTTGGAGCATCCGGGTCAGGGAAATCTTTAACAGCCCTTTCTTTGGTCCAATTGTTGCCAGGAGGGCTATTGGTGGAGGGTGAGGCATTTCTTGAGAGAAAAGACTTCCGAAAACGAGACCTATTGCATTTGAATGCTACAGGCATACAACAGGTTCGCGGAAGAGAAGTTGGGTTTGTTTTTCAAGAGCCGGGAAGTGCGATGAACCCCGTCTATACTTGCGGCGAGCAAATCAAGGAAATACTTCAAATTCATGGCATCGCCTTTGGCTTAGAAGCTGAAAAACAAAGCTTGGAGTGGCTGGACAGAGTTGGTTTGGTTGATGTGCGACGAATTTACAAAAGTTATCCGCATCAGGTTTCGGGAGGGCAGTTGCAGCGGGTTATGATAGCTATGGCAATCTGTACAAATCCGGTTTTGCTAATTGCCGATGAACCTACCACCTCACTTGATG
>JALQTV010000292.1 GCA_023268675.1 Saprospiraceae bacterium
TATTTAAATTTACTTAGGCTAAGCAAACGTGATAAAAACTTCTAAAGGTCTAGATTTACCAATTTCTGGTATACCTGATACTGTAATTTCAGATACTCCAAAAGTTACATCTGTATCATTATTAGGCAATGATTTTACAGGCATGACTTTGTTGAAAACCTGGCTGATTAGTCTCGCAGGGGGAGGTAAGGCCTTAAATGGGCCTTTTGATAGGGAAAAATACGATCAATACAGTACTCAATTGTGGGAATTTATCAATAAAAACAAACAATACTTTTGGAATGAGGGTCGTACGTTTCCCGCAACCTTGGGACAGATGCACCAACTTTTTGCTACAGGAGAGATATGGTTTACCATGAGCAACAACGATGCGGAAGTAGAAAATAAAATGCTCCAGGGTTTTTTCCCCGAATCAAGCCGTGCATTTGTTCCCGATTATGGGTCTATTCAAAATTCGCATTACCTGGGTATTCCTCGAAATGCACCTAATAAGGCAGCGGCTTTGGTAGTTTGTAACTACCTTATCAGTCCTGAGGCACAATTCATAAAATTTCAATCTGAAACCTGGGGTGATGGAACTATTTTGGATGTTGCTTTGCTCCCTTCAGAGTGGAGAGAGAAATTTACAGAAGCCGGCAAACGCCAGTTTGGGCCGAGTCGGAGTGCTATTTCAGATAAGGCTCTGATGGAACCGGATCCTGAGTATATGTTGGCTTTATTTGAAGATTTTCGTAAAAAGGTGATGTGAAGTTTGGGATTACAGGCATATCGAAGAGGCAATTTCCATTTGGTCTGATCCTTTATGTGGGGTTTCTTGGCTTACCTTTGCTAGCAGGCCTGATGTATTCCCTGGCTTACAGTTTCGGTTTGACAGGTATATTGAGTGAGGGGTTTACAAGCAGTCATTGGCGTGATTTGTTGCGTGATAGGGAAGCTTGGTTGAGCTTGGGATACAGTTTGTTGCTGGCAGTATTGACGATCTTCCTGACCCTTATTCCCGCCCTTTGGCTTTCCTGGATGGCTTTTTGCAGTCCTCGTATCCGGTTCCGTAAATGGCTTTTGCTCCCTATGGCATTCCCGCCCCTAATCGGGGCCTTCGCCTGGTATCAGATTTTGAGTCCTTCGGGAATTCTTTCGAGATTGGCTTATGCACTCGGTTGGGTAGGATCTCTCGAGGGGTTTCCAAGGTTGGTAAATGATTCACAGGGAATGGGCATGATGATAACTCATGTTTTTCTTATTTTCCCCTTGTTTTCCTTTCTGTTTATGTATCAGGCTGACAAAGAAAAAATAGCAGATCTTTGGAGTATTTGCCAGGCTTTGGGATGTCACCGCAAACAGTTTCTTGCCAGGGTTTTTGTCCCACTACTTTTGAAAAAGTCTATGATGCTAATCAGGTTGTATTTGATTTTTTTGATTGGAACTTACGAAGTGGCTATTTTATTAGGTAAGACTTCTCCAAGAGTAGTTACGCTCTATATAACAGAAAAGCTTTCCGGCTTCGATTTGGAAGCGGTTCCAGTGGGCCATGCCATGTTGGTGTTATACATAATCTTGGTCGGTATGATTGCATTTGGTAGAATTCGAAAAAGCCTGTCAATGTCATGAGGAGGATTATTTTGTACACAGTAATATTCTTTTCGTGGCTGCCTTTACTGACTATAATCTACTTGTCTGTGGTAAAATCCTGGGTTTACCCTGATTTGTTGAAAGCGCAATTTACTTTGGAGTTTTGGGTAAATTTGTTGGATCCGGGACAGCACCTTTTGTTAAGCTTTGGAACCTCTCTTTTGCTGGCGCTAAGCATTGGTCTGGTCTCTACCTTGGGAGGTTTTGCTTTTTCAGCCTACCTGGCTTTATCAGGAAGGAATATCGCTTGGTTAGGGCTTGCTTTTGCTCCTTATCTTATTGCTCCGGTTAGCTTTGGAGCTTTATTGCAGTATTATTTTGTCAGGCTGGGGTGGAGTGGATCAGTTTTGGGTGTTTGGTTGGCACAATTGCTATTTGTGTTGCCCTACGCTGTAATTTTTATGTCAACTTTTTGGAACGAAAGGATAAAGGGAATGTATCAGCAAACAAGGTTACTGGGGGCTTTGCGCTTTGATACTTTTAAAAGAGTATTGGTGCCACTTGCAAAACCCTGGCTGTTGCTGACTTTCATTCAATGTTTTTTGATATCCTGGTTTGAATATGGGATCACCCAGTTTATTGGCCTGGGTAAAGTTCGAACGCTTACGATGAGTACCATGCAATTTGTTCGGGAAGCCAATGTACATTTTGCTGCTCTGGCTTCCTGCTTGATGGTTTTTCCAATGATATTTTTGTTACTAAGTGGCTATTATATTGGAAAGAAGAGAAATTTGCATCCATGATAGAGGTGGTAAATTTGAAAAAATATTTTGGGACAGAACAGGTTCTGAGCGAGGTGAATTTTTCTGTGCCTTATGGTCAAACCTTGTGTGTGTTGGGGCCTTCAGGTTCTGGAAAGAGTACGCTTCTTCGCATCTTGTCCGGATTGGAAGAGCCGGATGAAGGCGAATTTTTGATAAATGGAAAGCTATTGAACAAAGTTCCGACTAATAAGCGCAATGTCGTTTACCTAAGTCAGGAACCCCTGCTTTTTCCCCACCTTAGTGTTTATCGGAACTTGTCGTTTGGACTGGAAATCAGGAAGATGAACAAAGAAGAGATCAACAATAAGGTGGAGGAGCTGGCTCAAAAACTTGGTCTTTCTGATCACTTGTTTAAAATGCCGGGTCAATTGTCCGGTGGACAAAAACAACGGGTAAATTTTGGCAGAGCTTTGATTACTCAACCCGCTGTTTTTTTGTTGGATGAACCTTTTGGTTCACTGGATCACCATACAAGAGCTGATATGCAGGATCTCTTTATAGAATTGAGGAAAACTTATGATATGACTACCATTTTTGTGACGCATGACGTAAAAGAGGCACTCATCCTTGGCGATCAATGTGCCAGCCTCGATCAAGCAGGGCACTTAAAGTTGTACAAAAATATAAGAGACTTTGTGGAAGATCCGACAAGTGGCGCAAGAAAAGAAAAGGATTTTTGGACCAACTTACTGCAATAGTAGACCATGGAAGAGAAAAATTTTAATCACATCGAGTCAGTTTATTGGGTTTTCACCCAATTATGTAATGACAAATGCGATCACTGTTATAATTTATCAGGCCCGCAGGGAACCCGAATGTCAGAAGAGGAGTGTCTGGCTGTTGTGGAGAATCTCCCTCAGTCCGCCGGACGAGTGATTTTATCCGGAGGAGAGCCATTGGCAGAGAAAAAGAAGTTGTACTTGATCTTAGATGCCTTAAAGACAAAATATGGCAATGACACTCAGATCATGTTACAGACCAATGGGGATTTGCTCACCGGAGAAATTCTTGATACCCTGATTGAAAAGGGGGTTACTCGCTTCGATATTGCCAGTATTGATCGCTTTCACAAGGCTGCTGGTGGCCGTCTGATGGAATTAGCAGATCTGTTTGAGTCCAGAGGGGTCAATGGCGATGAAAAAGATCCTCTCGTCAAAAAAGAAAATTACCTGCATGCCTGCCCTTTAAGTTGGGGGTATTGGGGAGCTACCGAAGATATGTGGCTGGGGGGAAACTGGGCCAGAGGCAGGGCTATGAAGAAAGGCCTTTGGAAAAACGATCCCGAACATAATTTTTGTGCCATTTTGTCCGGAGCTATCGGTTTTCTAAATG
>JALQTV010000293.1 GCA_023268675.1 Saprospiraceae bacterium
TCATCGGCTTATTTTCGTCCTCGTCCGGTTTTGATCAGACGCTGGATACAACAAAATGAAGCGGGAAAGCTGGTTTGGGTACTGGCTCAACTTGATAGAATTGTACCCTTCGAGCGTGCGTACCGACAGCTTGAGAAAAAAAAGCTGGATACAGGAAGCAGGGTGATGGTCTTTCAGGATGGCCACGAGCTCCGCAGCATAGCCTGGGAGCATCTATTTGAATAGGCGCATTTTGATACCTGTCAAGACAGAGAAAGTGCGTATTTGATCCTTGTTGGGGCCCAGGTGTTTGTCAAGCAGGCCAAAGTAGTCCATGGAATGTTGATAAGTTGGTTGCACAAACAGGCTCCAGCGGTAGGAGAAATTCCGTTCTATTCCAATACCCACATTTCCGGTCAAATAGCTGTTTTCGGCGAAAGGTCCTCCCTCGAAGAAACCAGCTTTGAGGACTTTGTTGTCTTCAAGCGGAGAAACTTGCCCTGCGCTTAGCAGTGGTTTGGCAAAGCCGTTGGTGAAACTCTGGGTAGAAGTATAGTAGTTGTTGTGAAAAGCAAATTGCAAGGTAGTTCCTGCCAGTGCATACAAGCGCCACTTCTCTCGGTTGAGGAAATGGAATTTGAAGTTTAGGGGCAGGCTCAGCATGTTAAGTTCGATCTCCCGGATACCCTCTCCGATGAATCCTTCCTGTAGGCTACCCTGCACAAAGACCACCGGTTGTGGAAGGTAATGCTTGGAAGAATACCCTATACCGGTTTCTATTTCGAACTTGCCCATTTCAAAGCCTATGCTTATGCCGTTGGAATAGCCGGGTGCGTAGCGGTCATACACCTCAAGTCTATTTTCTTTGACATCCGGAGGAGTGATTACACGATTGTAGTCGAGGGAGCCGGTCATGCCAATTCTAAGCAGTGTTTCTCTTTCGGGTAGGACGATTACAGCGTCCAGATTGATGTAGGGAGCATAGTTGGCAGGGATGAGTTGGCGCTCCATGAATGCCGGTGCAAACCTGTCATTTGCCGATTTTGATACTACGGGTGCTGCAACCAGGTAATCTGCCGGGTTTTCCGGATATATTTTGTCATTTCCTGTAGGAGGAAGGGTGGAGAAATGCATGGCTGACAAACGTAAAGATGGATCAGCCTGTGTTACCGGAGTGGGAGTTTGATATTCCGTGACCGGGTTTGGTTGGAACAGAACATTTGCTTGAGCAAATATATCTGCAGGGCGATCAGTTGGTTGGTTTGTGGGGGAACCTGTATCGAAGGCCGTGGCTGCAACTTTTTCAACTTTATTATTTCCCAGGTGTCTGACGGATAAAAGAGGCTGATTGTTTTTCAGTTGATGAGTAGCTACAAAAACCAAAAGTGCAATCAGGGTTGTTTCTGCAAGTTTGTAGGAAAGCATGATTTTGGGCCAACCCAATTCGACGCGAATGCGTCGTTGCATCTGAGACCAGTGAGCGGGATTGAAGGGAGCTTCGAAGTTGTTGAGTTTGTTGAAGATCAATTCATCGAAATCGTGGTCGCTCTGATCCCCGGGTACCCCTGTTGAGCTGCTTTGGTCAAGTTTGGAGACGAAAGTTTCCCATCCCCCTTTGTTTAGCGGCACTTCGAGGTCCCCCATCTTGTCTCTGATCAGCTGATCGAATTGCTTATCCTTCATAACCAAAATCTCTCGATGTAAGAATTTCCTTTAACTTGACTCTTGCCTTAACAAGGTTTGACCTGGAGGTACTCTCTGTTATGTCCAGGAGGGTGGCTATTTCTTTGTGAGAATAGCCTTCAATTACATACAAGTTGAATACTGCCCTGTAAGCCGGAGAAAGTACTTGGACTGCTTTTAATATTTCTCTTTCGCTACACTGACTGACGGCATCTGCATCGGAATTATCGATATGTACAGCCTGATCAATATCTTCGGTTCGCCGTCTGATATTTTTTCGATAGAAATCAATGGCTGTGTTGACCATAATTCTTCTTATCCATGCAGACAATGAGGTGCCCGGCTGGTATTTGTGTATGTGTTGAAAAACCTTTATAAATCCTTCGTGAAGGATGTCGAGGGCATCATCTTCATTATTGGCATATCGCAGGCAAACCCCCATCATCTTGCCGTAGTATTCTTCATACATCAGCTTCTGAGCCCATTTTTCCTGCCTGATGCAGGCAGTAATGAGGTCATTTTCTTCATGGTTGATAAGCAGAGCGATGTCCATAGTAAGTATTCAGATGCTTAAATTTAGGGGTATTGAAAGAATTTTACAATACTCCCGGCCAATTACTGTTTCCTTCTGACATCTTTTAGTGAAACGATTGGTGCCCGCTTTTGCTGCCAAGCTTTGAAATATTATTATTTATTAACACAATTTGTTTTGTTTTAAAATTAAACTGTAAATTTGTTGATACATTAAAAAATATATTTGCATAAAATTGACCGATAAAAATTTTTAGCCCATGGCTGAAACCCCGGAATTTCCATCCCCTCAAAACGGGAACGATGATCAAAAGCCCATTCTGTCACTGAAGGGCATGTACAAGGATTATTTCCTTGATTATGCTTCTTATGTAATTCTCGAAAGGGCAGTACCGAGTGTAGAAGACGGGATGAAACCCGTACAAAGGCGCATCCTGCATGCCATGAAGGAAATGGATGACGGGCGCTTTAATAAAGTAGCCAATATCATCGGACAAACGATGCAATACCACCCGCATGGAGATGCCTCCATTGGAGATGCTCTGGTTAATCTCGGACAAAAAGACCTGCTGATTGACTGTCAGGGAAACTGGGGGGATGTGAGAACAGGTGACAGCGCAGCTGCTTCCCGTTACATAGAAGCCCGACTCACTAAGTTTGCATTGGATGTGGCTTTCAATCCTCAAGTTACGGACTGGCAATTGTCTTACGATGGTCGTAAAAAGGAACCTCTGGCGCTTCCGGTGAAATTCCCGCTATTGCTGACTCAGGGGGCAGAGGGCATTGCCGTGGGCTTGTCCACCCGTATTTTGCCGCATAATTTTGTAGAACTGATAGATGCTTCCATCAAAATCCTTCAGGGTAAAGACTTCGAAATTTACCCTGATTTCCCAACCGGAGGAGCAGTTGATGTGAGCGATTATAACGAGGGCAAACGCGGCGGCAGGGTCAAGTCAAGAGCCACTCTGGAAGTCCAGGACAAAAAATTCATAGTCATCCGCGAATTGCCCTTTGGTACTACGACTTCTGCCCTGATAGACAGTGTGGTCAAAGCTGCAGAAAAGGGAAAAATCAAGATAAAGCACATCACCGATAATACGGCAAAGGACGTGGAAATTGTCATAGAACTGACTCCCGGCACTTCTCCCGACCTGGCAGTGGACGCTCTCTTTGCCTTTACAGGTTGTGAGGTGTCGATTTCCCCCAATGCTTGTGTGATCATCGATGAAAAGCCTCACTTCCTGAGCGTACACGATATTTTGCGCATTTCTACAGCGCGTACCAAGGAATTGCTGCGTCAGGAACTGGAAATCCGAAAGGGCGAACTGGAAGAAAAACTGCATTTTGCGAGCCTGGAAAGGATATTCATAGAAAACCGCATTTATCGCGATATCGAGACTTGTGAGACCTGGGAGGAGGTTATGACAGCGATAGATACAGGACTCCGAAAGTTTGTTCGTGTGCCGGGAGAGGCAACGGACAAAAGTGATAAGCGCATTTTGTTGCTGAGGGACATAACAG
>JALQTV010000294.1 GCA_023268675.1 Saprospiraceae bacterium
CAAAGTAGACTTACCACTTCCGTTCAGACCTAATACACCAATTTTGGCACCGTAGAAAAAAGAAAGCCAGATGTTTTTGAGCACCTGCTTTTGGGGTGGAAAAGTCTTTGACACCCCGGACATGGAAAAAATAATCTTGTTATCAGACATTTATTCAATTTTTAAAAGATTTGCAAATATACATTTCCCCCTTTCTACCAGCAATAAAATTAGTGCTACACCAAAAAATTACTTACATTTTTCAGCATGAGCAATGAAAAGTTTGGCCAATGAAATAAAATTGGTACTTTTTGCAGTCACTTTGACAAAACAAAACGAACAACAAACCATGCTTAGCAAAATCTGGAATAATATTTGGTTTAGAAGGTTGCTTGTACTTGCCATTGGAATGCTTTTATGGCACAGCAGTATTCCCTGGGGAATAGAACCTAAAGCCTGGCAACTTTTTGTGTTGTTTATTTCCGCTATTTTCGCAGTCCTGATTGATGCCTTCAGTATTTTTGTAGCCTCCCTTTTGGCTATGACCCTTGCAGTACTAGCTCAGGTTTTGGATACAAACAAAGCATTTTCAGGGTTTTCTGAAGGTTTCATGTTACTTATTTTATCCTCTTTTTTGATTTCAAATGGTGTGGTTAAATCAGGTTTGGGGAAACGTTTGGCCTTAATTCTCATAAGGAGATTTGGTCACTCAACGCTGAGATTGGGCTATTGCATTATTGCCACTGATGCTTTGATTGGTCCAGGAATCCCAAGCAATACTGCCAGATCCGGTGTATTATACCCTATTGTGCGCTCTTTGGCTTTGGATACCGGTTCGCAACCCGAGGAAGGAAGTCGGAAATCTACCGGAAGTTTTTTAATGATGACGGCGATAACCAGTCTGGCCCTTTCTTCTTCGCTGTGGCTGACAGCTATGGCTGCAAATCCTATTTCTGCAGGTTTTGGTGCTCAATATGGCGTAAACATGGATTTTGCCCACTGGATTTTGGTCAGTTCTGTCCCTACCATCCTTGCCATGATTATTATACCATATATTTTGTACCAAACTTTCCCACCTACACTAAAAGAAACTCCTGAAGCTCCAGAGGCTGCTGCGGAAGCCTTGAAACAAATGGGCCCCTTGTCACTAAAGGAGCGATCAATGGGTCTTATCTTTATTGTCATGGTAATTTTTTGGGCACTAGCCAATGCCCTTAATCTGAACCTTGCGATCATCACCTTTTTGGGTCTGGCTGCCATGATCATCTTTGAGGTAATCTCTTTAAAAGAATTGCAGGCAGAAGGTGGTGAAGCATTGATCACATTCTTGTGGTTTGCAATCATGTATGTACTCAGTAGTACACTCAACGAATTAGGATTCATGAAAGTCATTGGAGAGAAAATATCGGGACAACTTACCGGGCTTTCCTGGCCAGTTGTATTCATCGTCCTAATAACAATGTATGTATTCATACATTATCTATTTGTCAGCCAAACTGCTCATTTACTGGCACTTTTTGGAGTGTTTCTGGAGGTTGGAAACAATGCACAGGTTCCCGTGGTACTGATGGTTTACATGCTTGCATTTGCAACCAATTTTTTTTCAGGACTTACTCCCCAAGCATCCAGTGCAAATGTATTGTTTTGTGGTTCCGGGTATTTAACACAGCAGGAAGTATACAAACAAGGCCTCATCGTAACCCTTGCTAGTATGGCAATTTACCTGTTGTGCTCCCCTTGGATTCTGGCAGTCGGATAAGGTTAAACATTGACTTTTATCATCATTATTGTAAAAAATACAAAAAGTCGATTTTTTATTTTGCCAAATACAGGCATTGAAGATTTTTCTTTCTATATTAGGCAAGCAACAAAAAACATTTTTATGGAACTTAGCGGAAATCATGAGATATCTGCCTCAGCGCAAACACTTTGGGATCTACTCATGGATCCAGATTTTCTTGCAAAAATCACTCCAGGCATCACCAGAATGGAAAAAACCGGGGAGGACAATTACCTTGCTATTGCTGACGTCAAGATTGGACCTGTAAAAGGATCCTTCAAAGGGGAAGTACAGATCGCCGACAAAGAAGAACCCAATGCTTTTACCCTTCAGGTGCAGCAAAAAAGCAGCATTGGAAATGTCACAGCAGACGTTCACATCAAAATTGCCACAATAGATTCGAATAAATCGGATGTTTCTTTTGAAGGAAAAGCAAAATTATCAGGTCTTCTTGCACGGACCGGACAACGGGTTTTATCTGGCGTAGCCAACACGCTGAGCAGGCAATTCTTCGAATCCCTCGAAGCTGAAATCAAGCAAATCAATGCATAATTATTATTCCTACAATAAAATCTGAATTTATGGCAACCACCATTCATGTCACCGTCAATGGAAAGCAATATACCAGTGAAGTGGAGCCCAGAATGTTGTTATCACATTATCTTAGAGATGTGCTCAGACTAACGGGCACTCACATTGGCTGTGATACCTCAAGCTGCGGAGCTTGCACCGTTCATATTGACGGAAAAGCAGTTAAATCCTGTACCCTGCTGGCCGTACAAGCCGATGGAGCACACGTAACAACAATTGAGGGAATTTCACAGGGCGCGGAATTGCACCCCTTACAGGTGGGATTCCAGGAAGAACACGGATTGCAGTGTGGCTTCTGTACACCAGGTATGATTATGGTAGCAGCTGATTTGCTGGACCGAAATGCCAATCCTAGTGAAACCGAAATTCGGGAAGCCCTGGAAGGCAACTTTTGCAGATGTACCGGGTATCACAATATTGTAAAATCAATCCAACACGCAGCAGACATCATCAATAAAAAGGAGGTTGCATCATGACAAAATTAATTGGACAATCAGTAAAACGAGTTGAGGATAAAAGGTTCATCACAGGGCAGGGACAATACACAGACGACATCATTCTGCCTGGGATGACTTATGCTTACATACTCAGAAGCCCCTATGCGCATGCTAAAATCAACAGCATCGATATTTCTGCAGCTCAGGCAATGGAAGGTGTGGTGGCTGTTTTCACCGGAGAGGATATTCTCACAACAGGAATTGTTGGTGTTCCCGCAGGTTGGCAGGTAAACTTCAAAAATGGCGAAACCATGAAGGAACCCCCGCACCCCTTGTTGGTTGCGGATAAGGTAAAACACGTTGGTGACAGTGTTGCGATGGTTATTGCAGAGTCAAGAGAAATTGCAAAAGATGCAGCTGATTTGATAGATATTGATTATGAAGTATTGGACGCAGTGGTCAACCCTGCCGAAGCAGTAAAAGAAGGAGCTGCTTTGGTACATGATGATGTGCCAAGCAATATGTGTTTTGACTGGGAATTGGGCAATCCAAAATCAGAGGTTGATGCTGCCATGGCAGGAGCCCACCACATCACCAGCCTTGACCTGGTTAACCAAAGAGTAGTGCCAAATCCAATAGAACCACGCTCTGCCATTGGTCATTTTGAATCTTCACACGACCGCTATACACTTTATACTACCTCGCAAAACCCACACCTGACCAGACTGCTTATGTGTGCTTTTGTTTTGGGATTACCCGAACACAAAGTAAGGGTTGTTGCTCCCGATGTAGGAGGTGGTTTTGGTTCTAAAATTGATGCAGGCTCAATTGAAGAAATAAAAAACCAAATATTTCAAGCAGATGGATCTGTTATACCTGCATTTATTCCAGCAGCTAGAGCATATGTGCTTCCTTTA
>JALQTV010000295.1 GCA_023268675.1 Saprospiraceae bacterium
TCACTTGATGAAGTCACCATCAAAGGTCTAAGTGGCCAAATGAAGAATTCCAATTGGGATATTAGTGCGGAACTTAAGGGAATAAAAGGGTATTTGCTTTCCAATGATACTTTAAGTGGAACTATTAACTTTGCTTCCAATGTACTGGATATAAGTGACTTTTTTCAATTTAGTGAAAGCTCTGATTCAAGTGTACGTCTAGAGGAACAGCCAGGGAACTTACCTCAAATTCCAGACGACATCAACATTGCTGCTCAGGCCGCCATTACCCAACTCATTTTTGGTGACATTGTTCTAAAGGATGCAAAAGGGGATATCAAGGTACACGGGGGCAATCTGCAAATGGAAGCTTTCACAGCAAAAAGTATGGGGGGCAGACTTTTGTTTTCAGGAAATTATAACTCAAAAATTCCTGGATTTGACTTCTTTTATGACCTTCAAAATCTCGATTTTGGAGAAAGCTTTCAGAGTGCAAAGACCTTCCGAATACTAATGCCCATAGGACAATACCTCCAAGGATCTTATAGCAGTAACTTATTCCTGCAAGGGAAATTATTGCCAGGTTTTTCAATAGATTTCAATACATTGGAAGGGAAAGGATATCTGGAGACAAGTAGTCTGACGCTCAAAGGCATGCCTGTCTTTGAGAAAATTGGTGAACAATTTAAAGTGAAATCTTTCCAAGAGCCCCTTGCCATTTCTCCAACAAAAAACTGGTTTGACATTAGTGAGGGTTTTGTAAGCGTGCAAGACTTTAATATAAAAGCCGGGGATTTTAATATGTTGGTTGGTGGTAAACATAGCGTCGATCAAAGGGTCGAATATCGTATTGTCAGCGCTCTCCCAATCACAGGAGGGCAATTAACTGTTCTGATGCCGAGCCTTAAAAGCGCAGCAGGACAACTTCCCCTGGAGACCCTAATCGAAATTGACATTAAAGGTAAAATTGGCAAACCTGAATTAGCTTTCAATGTATTGGGGGTTTCTGAACAAAGAAATGCAGCTGCCGAACCTGGTCTCAAACTGAAAGAAATAGCTGATAGAAAGGCGGATTCTTTAAAAACCAATATTCAAAGAACCATCAAAGAAGGACTTGATTCCATTGCTCAAAAACCTGTTTTACCAAGCATCGATAGTCTGGGGAAAACTGCCGAGGATATCAAAAAGCAACTAGAGCAATTGAATCCCTTCAAAAAGAAGAAGAAAAACAACAAGTAGGCTCCAGAATCCTCCCCAAAAAGCAGGAGCACTGCGAGAAACCTTCAGCTTTCAATAATGATCCGTGAGGAAGTCTTTATACTGCTGCAGCTTCGAATATGCCGGAATGCTCGAAATCTCTGAAATCAACCTGGGTTACAGAAGAAACTCCTTGTTCTGGCATATAAACTCCGTAGATGGTATCAACCGCAGCCATGGTCAGCTTGTTGTGAGTCACAATGATAAATTGCGATTCTTTGGAAAATTTCTTGATGATCTTATTGAACTTAGAAATATTGTGATCATCAAGGGGGGCGTCAACCTCGTCGAATATACAAAAAGGAGCAGGTTTCAGGAGGTATAAAGCAAACAACAAAGCGGTAGCCGTCAAAGTTTTTTCTCCCCCGGACAGCTGGTTGATGGTCTGAGGTCTTTTACCTTTGGGCTTGGCAATAATTTCGATCTTTGATTCCAGAGGATTTTCAGGGTCTAGCAAAATAAGGTCGCAATTGTCATCAGCAGTAAACAGACTTCTGAAAACATTGATAAAATAAACGCGAACCTTTTCGAAAGACTCAAGGAATTGCATTGTGGCAGTTTCCTCTATTTCCTTGATGGTTTCGATCAGCGATTCTTTCGCCTCCAGGATATCATTTCGTTGTTGAGAAATTGAATCATAGCGCTCCTTCATTTCATCAAAAGCCTGGACCGCCAAAGGATTAATCTCCCCATAATTATCCAGGCGATTTTTCATGCGCTCGACTTTGAGCTGTAATTCTTCCTGAGATTCGCTCACTTCAAACTGTTCTTTGAGCAGTTCATTTACCTCCACTTCAAATTCTATCCTAAGCCTTTGGGCAATAGAAGTAACCTCAAATTTAACTTGAGTGTATTTATCCCTCAGGTTATTGATTGCCAATTGGGCATCGTTTCTAATCTTGCTTTTTTTGCGGATATCATCTTCCAGTCCATTGATGCGGGAGCGCATCTCAAAATAGGCCTCTTCAAAAGCATTAAGGTTATCCTGCTGAGCCGATTTGGTAGCATAATCCTCCTGAAGTGTTTTTTCCAATATTTCGATCTGATCTATGATCTCAGCAATTTCCACATCAGAATTGGCCAATTGAGCGGTACTACTTTCCAGTTGTTCTTTTGCCTCTTTAAGTTGCTTTTCCTTGAAGGTGCATTCCTGTTGGACCGAACTCACTTTATTCTGCTGTTTAATGAAAGCAATATTTTTTTCATTGAACACATTAGAGACCTGACTCAACTGTTCAGAAGCTTGGCGATAAATAGTATCTGCCTTTGCAAGATTTTGTCTTACTTCATTTAATGCCAGTTGCTTTTCAGCCAATTGCTTTTCAATATCAGATATTTCAATCTCATACCCGGACAATAGTTCCGTAATTTCAGCCATGTTTTTTTCAACCCCTGCATTGAACTGCTGGAAATTTTCCAGTTTGGTTTCAAGAGATACTTTCTCTTTTGCCAGTTGTTGTATATCTACCTGGAGTCGCTGGATTTCAAGCACAAAATTTTGTTCTTTCAACAAAATGAGCTGTTCTTTCAATTCTTTGTCTCTGACATCAAGACGTCTCGCCTCCTCCTCTTCCTTTTTGATTTTTTCCCCCAGAATTTCCAGGTTTTTCTTTCGTCCGATCTTTTTCCCTTCAAACAGCCCTACGGAACCGCCTGAAAGACTATTGGTTCCCAAAATCAAATCTCCTTTCTCCGAAATCAGGGTCACATTATCTTCGCCTATCGGCAAAAAATCAACTTCCGGGTTAGGATGGATGAATACATTGTTCAACAAAAAAGAGAAAAGGGAATTGAATTCCGGATCATGCTGAACCACCTCCATTGCCGGGATACATCCAGCTAAGTTTTTTGGAGAAGAAGCGTTGCTTTCCAACTGGTCCAGAACAAAGAAATTTGCTTTTCCCTTTAGGTTTTTCTTCAATAAACTTATGGCAGTCAGTGCCTCTACCTTGTTTTTTACCACATAATAATTTAAAAGCGGCTCCAGATAATTCTCTATCGCAGTTCTATATTGTTCTTCAACATAAATTAAATCCGATAGTAAGGGAGCTTCCTTGTTCCAATCTGGGTTCTTCTTGAGAAACTTAATAGACTCGGGAAAACCTTCCAGGCTATCCACCAGGCTTTTTGTCAGTTGGAATTCGTTTTTATGTGCATCCAGGCTACGATTGAGGTTACCTGATTCCTTCCGCAAGTTTTCCTGAGCGGAAGAAAGGTCATCCAACTTACGCTGCCTTTCCCCCTCTTGTTTTTGAAACCCATCAAGCAAAACAGTCAGTTGCTGCTCCTCCTCCCTTAGACTTTGCAACCTTGAAGAAATAGCAGACACTTCCTCCGCTCTTGATTCCAGTTCAGCCTTTCCTTTTTCAAGTTCGTTCTTTTTATTTATTACCTGATTGGCATTGATGGCGCGCTGCTTCTCAAGCTGTGTAATATCCTTTTCGAGTTCTTGTTGGTTGG
>JALQTV010000296.1 GCA_023268675.1 Saprospiraceae bacterium
GGAGGGCAGATACAGGCTTCGGACGGATCGGCTATCAGTTCGCCCATGGTTTTTTCCGGAGAACCCCTGGATGACTTGTCGTATGTATTCCGCTTTTTGTCCCGATTGTTTGATGATCCGACTTTTCAGGATGCGCTGATGTTTAGGAGTGGCAGTACGAGCAGGTTTTATCCGGAGGATATCAACCTGGAAACATTGCCAAACGGAGAGATCAGCATAGCATTGGACAATGGCCGCCAAGTCGTAGGGGAGAAGTACAGGGATCTGTCACAGTTGGTAGAGATATACAATACCGGGTTGCACTTTTACCATTTGCTATCCTTATTCCCCTCATTCAGGGCAGTAGACGGGCTTATTCTATCCCTGAGTGATGGTTCGCCCGATGACCTGGCATGTTTGGAGGGTTTCAGGAGTATTTTAGAGGCTGAAAAGAGCAATTTTATCAGCATTTTTCTCGATGATGCCTCCGGAGGAGAAGAGGCCTTGTCCCTGTTTTCTTATGTATGTTTTTCCCTGGCAGAGTCATTGCTGAATGAATCTTGTACCGGGACAAAATCAATTTATAGGTTGTTGAACAGCCTTGGCAATGTAGCTACCGTATCTCTGGATGGCTACAACGCCTTGCCCTTTACCGATGATGTAGCCAACGCCACTCGCTCGGCGCTGCACCAGTTTTATATGTTGGGCGGCAAATTTTATGGAAAGCAGGATACCCTTAACAATTTTGAATCCACCTTCATTGGCGTTCCAAATAGTTTGCTAAGCCCTTCACCTCGTCTTACCCTGCAGGAATATGCTTATTATGCGGAAGAAAAAACTGCGGATAGTACTTTCCTCAGAGTGGGAGAACTCATTCCCTCTGCCTTGTTTTCAGGTGGCAACCAATCTACCCGGGTAGAAGTCAGTTTTGAGCCTTTCGTTGAATCCGTGACCTTGAGGGATCAGATAGCTACAAGCAGTCCGTTTGTTTTTTCGGTGGATTATTGGGAAAACGACTGGGAGTGGAAAATCAACAATAACTTTTCAGGAATTGAGCCCGGGCAACGCATAAAGTTCGGGACCATTACTTTTGCTGGTCAGCAGCAAGACATTTACGGGATGGTTGAACTGCCCGGTATTCGCTATCTGGCGGATGCTTCCGTATCACCATTGGTGGTGGTAGAAGTGTATAACAGTTCAGGCTTGCCGGTAAGTGGTGTTTTCCCGGTTACTTTCGAGATCATTTCAGGCGAGGGAGACCTGACAGATCCTGAACTATCGGGAAGCGGTACTGAGACCATTACCCTGCAAACCGATGCATCCGGAAGAGCGACAGTTCGATGGAACAGGCAGGGTGCAGGAGCTCGTCTGAGAGCCAGTGTAGTTGACGGGAATGGGGATCCTTATGACAGTGTGATCATTTCTGACGGGTCAGAGATGGTAATCGTTCCTGCCGGAACGTACACAATGGGCTGTACATCGGAGCAGGGTGCAGATTGTGAATTGGATGAATCTCCTGCACACACTGTGAGTCTGGAGAGTTTTTACATTGGCAGGTTTGAGGTTACCCGTGCCCGCTGGGCTGCTGTAATGGGTGATATGTCCGGAGCAGAAGTGTGTCCGGAGTGCCCGGTTACCAATATCAGCAGAGAAGAAATTTTGCGTTTTATTGACAGCCTTAATGCTCAAACCGGATTGAACTATCGCTTGCCTACCGAGGCGGAGTGGGAGTTTGCCGCCCGCGGCGGAAATATGAGTCAAGGATACAAATATGCCGGTAGCAGCACTGTAGAGAATGTAGCTTGGTTTAGCGGCAATTCGCCTGCCGGTACCAGTCCTGTAGGTCAATTGCTTCCCAATGAACTTGGGCTGTTCGATATGAGCGGCAACGCCGCAGAATGGTGTAGTGACTGGTACAATGACAACTATTATCCCAGTTCCCCGGAAAACAATCCTACCGGGCCTGCCAGTGGAACAGATGCAGTAGTTCGCGGTGGCTCTTGGCAAAGTGGAGCAGCGGAAACCCGGGTAGCAGCCAGGGGATTCCTCGCACCGGGAAGCATTGATGCCGGTGTGGGTTTCCGTTTAGCACGGTCAGTGGATCTTCCGGAAGTTGAAACTACCATGGCAATAGATATTACTACCAACAGTGCCAATGCCGGAGGTAATGTATTGTCAGATGGGGGAGCAGAAGTAACAGAGCGCGGGGTGGTTTGGAATACGACACAAAATCCTACCGTCGCCGATTCCAGGACAATTGATGGTGCCGGTTTGGGAACTTTCATAAGTGGTTTGATCGATCTTTTACCAGGCACGACCTATTATATCAGAGCGTATGCAAGTACCGAAGCGGGTACTGCTTACGGAGAAGAATTAAGTTTTACGACCTTGGCTGTAATGCCTGCCGTACAAACAATCAGTGTAAGTGGTGTCACCGACATTAGTGCGATGGTGACAGGGGGAGTATTATCAGATGGGGGAGCAACCCTTACCGCACGGGGAGTTGTTTGGGGCACTGAAACCGATCCGACTCTTGCAGACGGCGTAACAACAGAAGGCACCGATCTCGGAACATTTGTCAGCACCATTGGAGGATTGAGTCCTCTTACCACCTATTATGCGCGTGCTTATGCTACCAATGCCATCGGTACGACCTACGGAGAGACTCTGAGCTTTACGACTGTAGCAGGTGTTCCGACAGTAGAAACCATTGGCTTGAGTGGAGTGACGGACAGCAGTGCCGCTACGGGTGGAAACGTCACGCTGGACAATGGATCTCCTGTTACCGTTCGTGGAATTGTCTGGAGTACTTCTGAACCGCCTACGGTAGCAGATAACAAGACAGAAGATGGAAGTGGACTTGGTATTTATGTGAGTCAAATGACAGGGCTTCAGCCGGGCACCACTTATTATGTGCGTGCTTATGCAACCAATGGTGTCGGAACAGGATATGGACAAACGCTTACCTTTGCTACCCCCCCTGTTTTGCCGGTTGTGGAGACTGCTGAAACAAGCTTTGTAACTTCAAATAGTACCGTCAGTGGTGGAAATGTCACTTACGATGGTGGGGCAATGGTGAATGCACGTGGAATTGTTTGGAGCACCTCACCTGGACCGGACTTGACAGACAATGTCCTGACGGGGGGCAGTGGATCAGGTATTTATGCTATCCAACTCATCAACCTGGAGCCAGGAACTACCTATTATATCCGTGCCTATGCAACTAATGTGGTAGGTACAGCTTATGGCGAAGAAATCAGTTTTGCTACCCCTTCAGTCATACCTGTTGTCACAACAGCGGAAATAACCTCCATCACAGATAGCAGTGCAGTTAGTGGCGGTAATGTCACCTATGATGGTGGAGCTGAAGTGACAGCACGGGGTATTGTATGGGGACCCAATCCGAATCCTACCCTTGCTGACAGCAGTAGCGTAAATGGACTTGGTACAGGCGTTTTCACCAGTGAATTGCGCAATCTGGAGCCCGGAACTACTTATTACGTCCGCGCCTATGCTACGAACGAAGCAGGTACAGGTTACGGCGAGAGCATAAGTTTGGTTACTCTGGCAGTATTGCCCACTGTATTGACGAGTGACGTTAGTGCGCTCACAGACAGCAGTGCCATTCTGGGTGGTAATGTACTAAGTGACGGCGGAGACAGTGTGAATATGCGGGGTATTGTTTGGAACATTGCCCCCAACCCGACATTG
>JALQTV010000297.1 GCA_023268675.1 Saprospiraceae bacterium
AATTTAATGGTGTCACCGAATAGCGAATCACTCCAACTTCTGAATCAACGATACTAAGAAACCTCTTGGCCTCAACTTTAACTTTGTCTCCATTAGACATAACAGCAATAAAAGAACGTTCCAAAGTTCCTTCCTGCATGTTAAGTGTTCGAACAAAATCATTGACCTCACACTTGGCAAGATCAAGCATTTCTCCATTAATTTTTACATCGATCCCAATCCAGTTTGGTGCATTCAATACTTTTGCAAAATATTCCGGATAACCATTTTTCCACCAACCAACTTTTGTCTTGTCCGGATAATAAATTCCTGCAACATAACTGCCCTGCAGAGTATGACCGCTGTATCCTTCTTCAAAATTGGCCCGCTGGCCCATCATGCCATTGCCAAGGCTAAACAAACTCTCAGATATCTGGCTGTATTCGGCATGAAAGCCTTCTTCTATTATAGACCATTCGTCGTGAACAAGATATGATTTCATATATTTCTTAGTGTTTGTATGAATTGTGTCAGATCGATATTTTCGAACCCGCTAATTACCAGGTGTGCTTCGGGTAATTGCTCTTTTGTGCCTACGCCTACGGCAAAAAATCCGCCAGCCAAGGCCGCTTCTATCCCCTTTTCAGCATCTTCAAAAACCACACATTCTCGCGGTTCACAGGAAAGGGCTTGTGCACCCAACAAAAATACCTCAGGATCAGGTTTGCTCCTGGATGTTTTGTTGCCGTCAATGATGACATCGAAATATTCCATTAACCCGATTCGTTCTAATATCATTGGCGCATTTTTGCTGGCAGAGCCAAGCCCTATCTTTATGCCTTCAGCTCTGCAACTTTGCAAAAATGCAGCCACACCGGGTAAAATTTCATCCTCAGTCATTTTTTCTATGTATTCCAGATACCAATCATTTTTCCTGGCAGCCCATTGTTCTTTTTCGGATTCCGTCAAAGTAACTCCTCCTTTTTCCAAAATAAGGTTCAAGGACTCTATACGGCTGACTCCCTTTAACTTTTCATTAAAGGCTTCATCGAAATCAAAACCCAAAGCATTAGCCAGTTTTTTCCAGGCTACAAAATGATACCTGGCCGTGTCAACAATTACTCCGTCCAGATCGAAAATACAAGCTTTTATCATAGACTTTGACTAAATTAAATGCACAAGTTAAGAAATTTAGCTTTCAGGGAAAAAATTAAGATTGTGTAAAAACAACACTTTGTTTTAAGCACAAAAATATGCCTGGAATTAAACTTTTGAACCAACAAATCATCCAAATAAAAAGGTCAAATTTAATCAGAAGCCATATAGCATGGAAGTACCAAGCACCAACACAAACGGATTGGAAAAATTTTCCGGAGAATGGAGCGCCGGGGAAGCTGCCCACCTGCTGAGAAGGGCGACATTCGGCCCCTCCAAAGCGGAGATAATCGAAGCGACAGCACTAGGATTGGAGGGCACCATTCGCAAACTCATGCAATACCCCCCACTTCCCAATCCCCCTGTAAATTTCAGGCATGAAGATGATCCCAATGTGCCCATAGGCAGCACCTGGATCCATGCCCCCTATGTACGGCAACTCAACCTGCATCGCTATCGTCTGCAAAGCCTGGCTTCCTGGACCCTTCAGGTGTTGGCACAGGAGGGTTTTTCCATACGTGAAAAAATGACCTTGTTTTGGTACAATCACTTTGCCATCCATCAGATCATTGATCCCTCCTATTTATACAAACATGTCACCCTGCTTCGCGAAAATGCACTGGGTAATTTCCGCGAACTGATCAAATCAGTCACCATAGATCCCGCCATGTTGCGCTTTTTAAACGGCAACCAAAACACCAAACAAGCCCCCAATGAAAATTATGCCCGGGAATTGTTGGAACTCTATACGATAGGTAAAGGTCCTCAGGTAGCACCCGGAGATTACAGCACCTTCACAGAGGAAGACGTTTTGGCGATCGCTCGCGTACTCACAGGTTGGCGAGATCTGGGCTACCTCACACAAAATCCGGAACAGCGCATTTACTCGGTATTTGTCAATGTCCGACACGACTTGTCCAATAAACAATTATCTCCTCGTTTTGACAATGCCATTATCCCAAACATGGGCGAACAGGAATATGCGCACCTCATAGACGTGATCTTCCGACAGAAAGAAGTTGCACGCTTTATTTGCAGGAAGTTGTACCGATGGTTTGTTTATTACGATATAGATGAGGCCATAGCAGCAGACATCATAGAACCTCTGGCAGATCTGCTCATCAGCGTGGACTTTGAAATACAACCCGTACTGGAAAAATTACTTTCCAGTGCCCATTTTTATGACAATCTCAACCGCGGGCCCATGATCAAGCACCCGCTTGACTTCATCGTCAGCCTGATACGTCAGTTCGAAGTAGTTATACCGGAAGATACTGAAACCAAATACACCCTGTTTTTGCGACTCAACAATCAGGCATCCTCTATGGAAATGAATTATTACAATCCACCCAGCGTATCCGGATGGAAAGCCTGGCATCAGGAACCTTCCTATTACCGTTTTTGGATCAATGGTACCACCCTCCCCATTCGGGAAAACTTTACTGCTACCATGGCCAACTCGGGATTCCGATTCAATGGCTTTGCCCTACAAATTGATGCGCTGAAATTTCTCGACAATCTCGAGGCTCCTTCCGATGTAAACGCAGTCCTGCAGGAGTGCATACAAATTCTTTTGCCCAAAGATCTGACCGAGCAGCAAAAAGCAGCCTTAAAAGATATTCTCGTAGGGGGACTGCCGGATTTCGTGTGGAACAATGAATATGTAACCTATAAAACTGAACCCGGCAATGCCAACGCTGCAGCAATAATTGAAGGAAAGTTCCGCTCTTTACTGGAAACCCTTTTGGCCATGGCCGAATATTACCTCAGCTAAGCACCCTTCCATCATGAAAAGAAGACAATTTATCCAATCCACAGGAACAGTTTTGACTTTGCCCGTCTTATTAAATGGTGTGCAATTGTCAGCCATGGGACAAACCAGCATTTTTAATTTCACCGACCCGGAAAATGACAGAATACTGGTGCTGATCCAGCTCAATGGGGGTACCGATGGCCTCAATATGATCCTACCAAAGGACCAATACGATAACCTCAATGCGGTTCGGGGAAACATCCTGCTCCCTGAAAATCAGATACTGGATTTGACAGACGTTACCGGCATTCACCCCGCCATGCAGGGGTCTCAATTACTTTTTCAAGAAGGTAAACTTGGAGTGATACACAGTGTGGGTTACCCCAACCAAAACCGTTCCCACTTCAGGTCTATGGACATCTGGCAGACCGCTTCCCCTGCTGAGGAATTCTGGACCAGCGGGTGGCTGGGCAGAAATTTCCAGGTCAACCACGGAGACTTTCCGGAAAACTACCCAAATGCCTCCTACCCCCATCCCTTTGCCATCTCTATGGGGAGAGTGGTTTCAGAAACCTGTGAAGGAAACAACGGTAATTACAGCGTCACCCTGGATGATCCTTTCCAATTAATCGAATTGTTTGAGGGGCAAGATGCTACCGTTCCTGACACACCCTATGGAGATGAACTGGCCTTCCTCCGAATTAGCAAAGCCCAAACAAATGCCTACTCCGAAAAAATAGTGGAAGCAGCAGGCAAAGGCG
>JALQTV010000298.1 GCA_023268675.1 Saprospiraceae bacterium
CCGGGAGCAAGGTCTTTGATCAAATCAAAAGGGAAGCCAATGACATGCGCCAGGGTTTTTCCAATAGAATTTTCCGCAACTGTTCGTTCGGAGTTTTCGCCCCAAACGGTTTCCAATAACCAGGAAAGTGGGGCCTGAGTGCTGTAAAACCACAAATATCCGCCAACTATCAGCAGATAAAGTCCGATTCCGGAAAAGTGAGCGGGAGAAAACAAACGCTTCCAGTCTTTTTGCGCCACCAGGTACACAGCGACAGACCAACCGGTAAAAATGACTGAGGGAAGGCCTTTCGTCAGGGTGCCTATGGCTCCCAACAGGTACACACTTAAAAAAAGCAGGTAGAATTTTTCTTTTTGGTAGTAGTGAAAAAGGGCCGCAAAGGAAGCAAAGGTGAGGAGAGAATAAAACAAATCTATCTCTGCCAGTGTCGAAAAATAAAATAAAATCGCGCCACAAGCCAAAAACAAAAGGGCACTCAATTCGGCAAAACTTCGGCTGACGTAGTTTTTCCCCAATGCGTACACGATTGCAGCGATGCCAAAAGTAGAAAGTACGGTGGGTAAGCGCATGTTAAATGCAGAAAAACCACCGGGCAAATTAGAGAAGAGCAACAATACCCAATTGAAAAAGGGCGGTTTTTTGAAATAATACACTCCCAATTCGGTAGGAACCCACAGGTTTTTGTTGTAAAGCATTTCAATAGCAATGAGAATGCGCCGGGGTTCTTCGAGAAAAAGCGGTTGCAATCCCAGGTTGAGCAGGTAACCCAATCCGAAAAGGAAGAAGATCCAGGATGCTTTTTTGTTGGAAGCAGCAATGCGTTGCAGCAGGGTAGTGATCATATTTGACACCTGTTATTTGTGCAAAGGTAAGCAGTGCATCGGACACTTCTGATCCGGGTCCGGATGACAGGAAAATTAATTACCTTTGATCAGGTATTACTCAACGAAAAACGGCACCTATGTTAAAAGCAAAATTCATTGATCTGGCGTTATTGTTGCTGAGACTTTCTTTCGGAGGAATGATGATTTATGGCCACGGTTGGGGCAAGTTGTTGCGTCTTATAGGAGACGAACCAATCCGCTTTAGGGATGTTTTCGGGATGGGGCCTGAAATTTCGCTGGCTTTGGCTGTATTTTCCGAAGTACTCTGTGCATTGCTGCTGATGGCGGGATTGTTTACCCGCTGGGCTTTGTTGCCGCTCATTTTCACCATGTTTGTGGCAGCTTTCATCGCTCACGGTGGGGATGGATTTTCAGAGCAGGAGAAAGCACTGATGTATATGGTCGCATTCATTGGGCTGTTTTTTTCAGGCCCCGGGAAGTATTCTGTTGACACGGTTGCCAAAATCAAAATATAATCTGAAATCTCCGTCGTTTATGCGATACGCTTGGATTTTTTTGCTGACAATTGGTGTCGTGTCTTGCCAGGCACCGGCTTCGCCGAAAGTAAATTACCGGACCATCGAAGGGAAGACTATGGGTACCTATTACCGGGTCACCTGTGATTGTGGTCCTGATAGGGACTGGCAGGCTTCCCTGGACAGTCTCTTCGTATCCATCAATGCGGAGGTTTCTACCTACATCCCCGAAGCACTGATTTCGAGATTCAACAGTTCCGAAAATGGCCTGGCGATTCCGGAAGATGCCGGGCATTTTCGGGAGAACTTCCTGCTTGCCAAGACTATTTATGACGCGACGGAAGGTAATTTTGATCCTACGGTAATGCCTTTGGTGAATTATTGGGGTTTCGGGTACACCGAAAAAAAACCGGTAACAGCGATTGATAGCAGCCGCATTGCAGGGATCATGGATTGGGTGGGGTTTTCCAAAGTCATACAATTTGACGATCCGCTTCTAGGATTGGAGAAAACTGCCCGGGGGGTTCAGTTGGATTTCAGTGCCTGTGCCAAAGGGTATGCAGTTGATCTGGCAGGTGCCTTGCTGGCATCCGGAGGTAGCAGCCACTATTTTGTAGATATCGGGGGAGAAGTCACTGCTCATGGCCTGAGTCCGCGTGGTGATGCCTGGAACGTAGGGATTCAGACTCCGCGGGAAGGCGCAGACATGGGAGAGATACAGGCCATAGTTCCTCTGGACAACAGGGCAGTAGCTACATCGGGGAACTACCGCAATTATTATGAGGTGGACGGTAAAAAATACAGCCACACCATCAATCCCTTTACAGGTTTTCCCGAGCGCAGTACCTTGCTCAGCGTGTCGGTTTTTCATACTTCCTGTGCCGTAGCAGATGCCTATGCGACGGCTTTCATGGTCATGGGCGAGGAAAAAGCTTTCCGCCTGGCGGCGCAAAATCCCGACCTGGAGGCCTATTTTATTGTAGCAGGAGAGGATGGAAGCCTTGGGGAAAAATATACTTCCGGACTGGAAAAGTTCTTTGGAGAAAAACAATAAGGGCTTTCGCAACCTTAAACAAGGAAGTGAAAGTCAAAAAATAAACGCATGAATTTACAACTGGATCGGGAGCTTTGCTTTTTCGACATAGAGGCTACCGGATTAAACGTGGTAAGAGACAGGATTATCCAAATCGCTATCATCAAGTACAGCCCCAAAACAGCAGCACCTCAGGAGCTGAGTATGTTGATCAATCCCGGTATTCCCATTTCTGAGGAAGCTATGCAGGTGCATGGGATCACGCCGAAAGATGTAGCCAACAAGCCTGTTTTTGCTCAGGTAGCAGACAAAATTTACGATTTTATCGGAAATGCAGACCTCGCCGGCTACAATTCAAACAGATTTGACATTCCTCTGCTGATGGAAGAATTTGCCCGTGTGGGCAAAGAATTCGACATCAGCAAGCGCCGAAGCATTGATGTTCAGCGCATTTTTTACAAAATGGAACCGCGCAACCTGAAAGCAGCCCTTCGGTTTTATTGCAATCAGGAACTGGCAGATGCACATGATGCTCTGGCTGACGTACGGGCAACGATCGACGTGTTTAAAGGGCAGTTGGAAAAATACCGGGGTCAGGATTATGTGGATGATGATGGCAACGTTACGGCAGCACCCATCAGGGATAACGTACAGGTATTGCATGAATTTACGAATGACAACCGCTTCCTGGATGCTACCCAAAAGTTCAAAGTGGATCACAATGGAGAAGTGGTATTCAACTTTGGAAAATATGTGGGCAAGCCGGCAGGAAAGGTCCTTTTCGAGGACAAACCTTATTACAATTGGATGCTCAACAAAGAATTCACTTCCCAGGTAAAACAACTGGTAAAACAACTGGCAAAAGACTATGAAAAAAATCTTAAAGCCTGAGTGGCTCCTTTGGGGGCTGTTGCCGGTTTTGTTTTCCTGTGAGGAAAAAGCACAGGATTGTTTGGATTCCTTTGCTGTCAATTACAGCGTAGAAGCAGATGAAGCCTGCAGTTTTTGTTGTGTTTATCCAATACTTTCAGCGGACTTTAATCACAAATTTTCCCGGAACGGGGAATTGTCCAACTTATCTTTCGGCAGTATCGTGGAGGATGGTTTTGGAAATCCTTTTACCATTGAGGGATTGAATTTTTATCTGTCGGATTTTTCGCTTTCGGGTACCGAAACCCAAAACATCCAGGTGGAAGACGAGCTTGTTTTCGAGGCCGAAATAGCCGGTAGAAC
>JALQTV010000299.1 GCA_023268675.1 Saprospiraceae bacterium
CGGTGGTAAAAGTCAGGTAACAGGTACAAACGATGCAACAAATCCGTCAGTGCCAAAAGAGTGCTTCCTTTCAAGAGCCAATTTTTGCTAAATTTCCTTACGAAAGGAGGAATGCTGTCAGAAAAAAATTGTCCGCGACTCGCAATGCCGTCCGGGGTAAGCATCAGTACCCGATTGACAGGAAAGGGCAAATCGGGTAAAACAGCCAACAGCAAACGAGCTCCCAAGCTGTGCCCCATCAAGGTTACAGGGCCCTGCACATATCCTGAAGTCATTAAATTTTCAAACAATTCCAACAGATCCGAAGGCCTGTAGGATTCTTGTTTCCAGGAAGTAGTTCCGTGGAAAGGCAAATCTGCCAGTACCAGACGATGGGTTGCACCCAACGCATCTATCAACCCGCTGTAGAAAGACCAATCCATTGCAAAACCATGAAGGGCAATCACTGTCCCTTCCGAACCTTCTCCGGCAAGTCTGATGGCCCAGGAACCATTTTCCGTCTCGATGGTTATTGCAACAGACATACTTTGTTGGTATTTGTCTAATTTAATATTCCGGTACATGCACAAAGTAAATACAATTTTCACAGGGCTAGGGTTGCTATTAGCTACTTCCTTGTTCCTTTCCTGTAAAAAACCGACTCCAGTGTACGGGCAACCCATTGACCATACACCATGGACTGTCCTGCTTCAAAAGCACGTTACTGCCGACGGTAAAGTCAACTATCCGGGGTTCCTCAGCGACAGCAGGGAACTGGATGCCTACCTCAAGCTTCTTAGCAACAACCACCCCGATGAAAGTACCTGGACGCGAGACGAACAGATGGCTTATTGGATCAATGCCTACAACGCTTTTACTGTCAAACTTATCACGGACAACTACCCGCTTGAAAGCATCAAGGACATCAAAAAGGGCATTCCATTTGTCAACAGCGTTTGGGATCTCAAATTCATTGAAATCGGTTCCCAAAAGTATGATCTGAACAACATAGAGCACGACGTTCTACGAAAACAGTTCGATGACCCCCGTATTCACTTCGCCATCAACTGTGCCTCTGTTTCCTGCCCCAATCTAGCCACCACAGCTTACGAAGCCGCTACGCTGGAAGCACAGCTCGACAAAGCTGCCAGAAATTTCTTCGCAGATCCCGGAAAAAACCGACTGACAAAAAATCACATCGAAATTTCCCGCATCTTTTTATGGTTTGGGGGTGACTTCAAAAGAGGGGGCCGGGATATCATTGATTATATCCGGCAATATACCGAGGTGGACATTTCGCCGACGGCAAAAATTGACTATCTCGACTACAATTGGGGCTTGAATGAATAAGGTCTAAAGGCGAATCTTCTTCAAGCGCGACATATCCCTTTTAGAATCTCTTTCCTTGATGCTTTCCCGCTTATCGTAAGATTTCTTACCTCGCGCAAGTGCAATTTGCATCTTCGCAATTCCCCTTTCGTTGAGGTAGAGTTTGTAGGGAACGATGGTATAGCCTTTTTCTTTCACCCGCTTTTCCAACTTGCGCAATTCCACCTTTTTCAGCAACAGCTTGCGCGTTCTGCGAGGCTCGTGATTGGCATAGGTACCAAATTCATATTCACCGATAAACATGCTTTTTATATACAACTCGCCCTTCTTGAAAAGGCAATAAGCATCACTCAGGTTGACATTTCCCTGGCGGATCGATTTGATTTCGGTGCCTTGCAATACAATGCCGGCTTCGAGTTTGTCATCGAAATGATACTCGAAGCTGGCTCTCCTGTTGACAATTTCAATTTTTGCCTGTTTTTTCTTCTGCTCTGCCATACTCGCAATACTCAATTTGCAATACTGACCATTTTTTCTGTCAAATAGTTCCCTCCACCCTCATTAATGCGAATTACGGCTTCGCCGAAATGTGGCTGACTGGACTTTTCAGGTACTGCTCCAGGAAGGAAGTCATCTTGGAGTACAGGTGCAGGCGTGCATTGTCCCCATAAATGCCGTGATTCCGATTGGGATAAAAATAAGTATCGTATTGTTTGTTGGCTTTGATCAGCGCATTTGCCATCTCTGCTGTATTCTGAAAGTGTACATTGTCATCGCTGCTGCCGTGTACCAACAGATAATTTCCTTTCAGGCGATCTACAAAATTCACCGGTGAGTTGTCTGCATACCCCTCAGGATTCTCTTTTTCGGTACGCATAAATCGCTCTGTATAAATGCTGTCGTACCAGCGCCAGCTGGTAACCGGAGCAACTGCTATTGCGGAGTTGAAGACATCGTTTCCTTTTAGCAGACAAAGAGAAGACATGTAACCACCGTAACTCCAGCCGAAAATACCTATACGGGAAGCATCCGCATACGGAAGACTACCAAGGTATTTCGCTGCTTCGATCTGATCCATGGTTTCATACTTGCCCATTTGCAGGTAGGTTACCTTTTTGAAAGCTTCCCCCCGGCCCCCGGTACCACGATTGTCCACACAGGCTACAATAAACCCCTGTTGGACCAGCATCTGGAACCAGGCAAAACGGTCTCCGCCATAGTTATCCGTAACTTGCTGGCTTCCCGGTCCGCCATACAAAAACATAAACACCGGGTATTCTTTTCCTTCCTCCATCTTTTCGGGCTTCAGCATGTACCCGTTGAGCGTTACCTCTTCACTGGTCGTAAAGCTGAAAAATTCGGCTGGCACAAAACCATGATCTTTGGTTTTTTGCCGCAAGGCAGCATTGTCCTCTATCACCCGGAGAGCTTTGCCGGAGCGATCGTAAACGGTATAAGTCGAAGGGCTGTTGATGGTAGCGTGATTCAGCACGTAATAGTCAAAAGTACTGCTAAACTGGGCATTGTTCCAACCTGCATCACCGGCAATCGTACGGGTATTGGTGCCATCCAGTTGGACCGAATAAATTTCTCGCTGCATGGGAGACTGCCTGGCTGCCTGGTAATACACCAGTCCCCTGGCCTCATCCACCCCATAAAGCCGACTGACATCCCAGGTACCTGATGTAAGCGGTCTGACCAGCTGGCCCTCCATGTCAAAAAGATAAATATGGTGCCAGTCATCTCGCTCACTGGTCCAGACAAAATGGCGGCCATCCTGGAGGAAAATCAGGTTGTCGAACAGCATTTCGGATACGTATTCGCTTTCTTTTTCTTCCAGCAACAAGCGGGTGGTTCCTTTTTGGGTATCAGCCAACAGCAGTTCCAGATGGTTCTGATGGCGATTCAGGCGGTACACACAGAGTTCGTTCGAACTTTGCGTCCACTTGATTCGGGGTACATACTGGTCCTTTTCCTCTCCCAGGTCCACCTTCACCCGGCTGCCCTGCTCTATGTCATAAATATAGACATCCACGTAAGCATTGGCCTCTCCCACCTTCGGATATTTGAAAGTTTCGTATTCCGGATACAAACCACCGGTATAATTGGTCATGGTAAACTCCTTCACATGGCGCTCATCAAAGCGATAGGCAGCTATTTTTTTGCCGTCAGGCGACCAGGCAAAACCTACCGCAAAACCAAATTCCTCCTCATATACCCAATCCGTTGCACCATTGATGATCGCATTCACGGCACCGTCATCCGTGAGTTGGTATATTTTCCCGGAAGATAAATCCTTATAATACAGGTTATTG
>JALQTV010000029.1 GCA_023268675.1 Saprospiraceae bacterium
GGTTTAACCGCTATTCCCGAATCCTTCAACCACACAGCCTTTTGCCCTTGATAGACCCTCCGGTTGCCGGGCTTCGCATGCTGTCTGATAATACCTTCAGTACCCTATCAGCAGAACTTGGGGGCTACTATAATTTTAATGAAGACAGACTTTCCTGGCAGGCAGACCTAACCTATGGTGAATGGTATCCGGAAATAAAGCTCCAATTCAGACAATCCGGGCGTTCAGCTTCTTTTTTTAATTTCTCTCCCGAATCGGAGGGGCAGCTTATTTATACCGCTTACAACGAACGATGGACAGAGCAGGAGTTTTCGGCAGGCCTGGCTCTTCCCCTTAACTTTTCTGCAGGAAGCACGATCAATCGACTGTACACCAAAGCCTCCTGGCACCATATCAGCACACGCGATGGCAGTGGTTTCTTCAATCCTGACAATTTCAGAGACACCCTTGCTCTGGGAGAGTTGACTCCGAATGTACAGCAACAATTTACAGAACTGACCCGTACCCCATTGTCAAACGCCAAGCTACAAGCCATAAACCTACAATTCCAGTGGTCCACTTACCGCCGTCTGGCCTTACAACACATTTATCCACGCTGGGGCTTGATTGTGAGAGGGGATTATCGCAGTACCTTTGGACAGCATACCTGGCGGGGTGCTACGCTGTATGGGAGAGCAGATCTGTACCTTCCCGGAGCATTTCGCAACCATGGCGTCCTGTTGCAGGGATTGTACCAGGAAAGCGATATGCTCGACAATTATCGTTTTCCCAATATTTTCTTTTTCCCAAGGGGATACAACAGTGTGAGCAGTGACCGGGTGAGTAAAATTGCCTTCAACTATGCCTTCCCCATTGCCTATCCTGACCTTGCCATAGGCCCACTAGCCTTTATAAAACGAATCAAAGGAGCATTGTTTACTGACATTGCTTTTCTGAACTACGATTTCCCTTTTCAGGGAAAACAAGACATCCAATCCTCCGGGATAGAACTGACTGTTGACCTGCGTTTATTGCGAGTTCTGGATGTCAATGCCGGACTGCGCTACAGCTACCTGTGGAACAAATCTTTCGCGCCCGGTGGGAAGGTCCATCAATTTGATTTTCTGATCATAAACATCAGTGGCTAGTTTTGACAAATTTTGTCTTGTTTTAGTATTTTACTGCATTCTTTTCAGGGGTATATTTGCTTCATTAATGAAATAATATTCTTCATTAACAGGCGATGCCGAAAACCTGAAACAGAGTAGGCATATCAGTAAAATCATGCCAAATGAAAACATTACTATTTACCCCCCTGGCTTTTTTGTTATTTTTTACCACCGTGCAGGCTCAAACGAATTGGGCATGTAAAAATTGCTCCTCTCAAAATGGCAGCTGTAGTGCTCTTCCCAAGACCATAAGCATCAATTGTATTTGCAAAAGTCAGTCATCCGATTTAAACGGCAATGGAAATGTAAGTTGGTGGGAAAACATGTTTATCAATGCGGGAATCAGTGCTTCATTAGTCGTTTTGGAGACCCGAACAGCTATTGGCACCGAGTGTTACTACACAGGGGACCCCAACAACTGCTGCAAATACGAGATGCCGGTTTGCCCCTGCCCAGGAGGATCTGTCATATCTGGTTCAGGTAGCCACCCCACCCAGGGTGGAAACGGGGAAAGACCATACTCAGGTCCATTTACTCGTAGAAACTAACCCCATTGCCATGAAAACTATCTTCGTTTTATTGCTGATACTGATTCAGGCTATTTCAGGGTGTGATAAGCAGCCAGAGGAAAAATCCTATCCCGGGCATGCAAATACCTTTGAATTAAATCAGGGATTAACCAATGACAACCTGGCTTGGTGTGATCTAATCAAAAAAGTGGAGTACATACCGCTGGAAACTACAAGAGAGTCTCTGGTTGGTGAAATCAAAAAGGTCTTACTTTGGAATGATGAGTTGATCCTTTGGGACAAAAGCACCTACAAATTGCTGAGATTTGGCAAAGATGGCAGGTTTAAAAATGTAATTGCAGAGCCCGGATCACAACCCGGGCAATTTGCCTCACTGAATGATTTTTTCCTGGATACTTTGACGGCAACGATTCATTGCCTGGATCCTTCCCTCAACCAATTGATGATTTTTGACCTGGAGGGTAACTTTCTCGATTACGGAGTGTCCTTCAAACCTTACCAGCTGACTCCCATGTCCCTTTATTTTAACAATGGAGCCTTGTACACTTTTACCCCAAGAGTTTTCAACAAGTTCGACAACTATCTTGTGCATAAATTCGATCATACCGGAGAATTACAAAGTAAGTTTTTCCCCTGGGATCATCCGCTTTACCTGGAACAACCCATTGAAAACGTCCGGGCAACAATACATCCGGATGAGGGCTTGCTTTTCTTCAAAGACTTTGATTCGAATATATACAAAGAAGCAAACGGGGAATGGTCCATCCTGGGACAGGTTGCCATCCGTAATTTTGCCCCCGAAAAATCTATGGATAATAGTGCAAATTACTTCAACCTATTGGAAAATCTAGATGCAAATGGCCTCACTAAGGGTTTAGAATCTGTTTTTTTTGCAGGTAATATGGCTTGGTTTACTCACTCCAATACCGGATTACTTTACCAGAGCTTACAGGACTTTGCTGTCGGGCGCAGCATGACTTTCAGCAAAATTAAATCCAGCGTCGAATTTTGCCCCTATAGTGAAATTGTAGGCAGTTCAGGTACCCGGTTTGTCGGAATCGTAAATTCAGAGGGCTTCCCTAGGGAAGAGTTTGTAGCAGCACTGCTGGAACAAACAAAAGTATTAGAGAGTGGGCAGTCCGAAAAAATCAGTAACTGGTTAAATGCCTGGAAGACAAGATCTGAATTCCAGGACAATCCCATATTGGCTTTACTTGACCTACAGTTGCCGGAAACCTGAAAAAATTCAAGATTCCGGATAAACAAACCTTTATAAAGGCTATCAAATTAATCCAATTCTGGCTGGGATTGCCTAATTTCACTTGATCAAAAGCACTACCGTGCATGCGTCAGGAAATAAAAGCTGCCGAAAACCGCCCAGACGGAATAGGCAACACAAAAAACAAGCTACTGTATTGGCTGGGCATTCTGAAAAAGAGGCCTGTTACGATCAAGGCATACCGAAGCTTTGGTACTATTGATAAGGTATATATTATTGGGAGGGTATTAAGAGAGCGAATTATTTTGACCCGCGAAAACGACTCCCGCTGGAAGACGCTGGCCGATAATCTCCATCGTTTCTTCTTCAGCAAACCAATCAAAAAGGTGAGGTTAAAAATAAGTCTGCAAGGTCGAAATTTTTATGTCGTTAGCAGCAGAAAAGGCTATTTCCGCCTTTATAAAAAAATGGATCCTCCACTGGAAAAGCCACCCAAACTTTGGCTTCCATATAATGTCACGCTGGCAGACAATCCGGGAAATAACGGAAAGATAAGTCAAAGAGGTGGCTTACTTCTCCCCGGCGTCCATGAATTTGGCATTATCACGGATATTGATGATACTGTAATCCAAACAGAAATCAGTTCCTTTCTGCGCCTCAGGATGCTGTATCTCACCTTTATGAAAAATGCCACCAAAAGAAAGCCTGTACGCCAGGCCGCTGCGTTTCTCAAAGCACTTGAATTAGGGAAAATCCCAGGAAAAAAGCAGCGAAATCCTGTTTTTTATGTCTCCAAAAGTCCCTGGAATCTTTACGAAATCCTAACCGACTTCCTGAAAATAAACAACATGCCCAAAGGCCCTTTATTCCTGAGAGACTTTGGAATCCCTGTCAGACGAATCCCGATTGCCTTTAAAGGATTTAAATTCAGACAAATAAAAAAAATCATGGATGCCTACCCCGCATTACCCTTTGTACTTATTGGAGACAGTGGCGAAAAAGATGCAGATATCTACCTACAACTGGCGAAGATCTACCCTGAGAGAGTAAAAGCAATTTACATCAGAGACATAAAAAGCAAAAGACGCACACAAAGAGTTCAAGAGCTAATCCAACAGTCGCTACTCGACAACATCACTTTGGTGAAAAATTACAAGCAAGCGGCCCAACATGCAGCCGGCATGGGTTTGATAGACATAAATAAATTCAATAAATTCAAGAAACGAAACAAAGCAAGGGCAGGAAACGATGGAAAAGAGCACAAAGATCAGGATTGACACACAACTACAACCGGGAGATATAGGATATCTGATTTATCTGCATGGCAAATTGTATGCCCGTGAGAATGGCTATCTGCGAGGACTCGAGATATATACCATGGAAAGCATCCTGGAATCCCTGAAGAACTTTAACCCAGCCAAAGACAGATTTTGGCTTGCACGCGATAATGATAAAATTGTAGGCTCCATTGCTTTAATGAACCGCGGAACCTCTGCCCAGCTTCGCTATTTCCTTATCGAAACCGATTACCGCGGACTCGGACTGGGAAACAGGCTCATGCAAGCCTTTATAGATTTTTTCCATGCCTGTGATTACCAGTCTGCCTACCTTTGGACCACCAACGAATTACCGGCTGCAGCTCATTTGTATAAAAAATTTGGCTTTGAATTGATGGAGGAAGTACCGTCAGAACAATTTGGCAAACAAACCATAGAGCAGAAATACGAATTAAGAGTTTAATCAATCCTGTACCCGAAGGATTATCTTACCCTGGCTGCGATTGCTTTCCATGTACTGGTGTGCTTCATTGGCGTCGGACCAATCATAGATCCTATCTATCACAGGTTGGAGTTGGCCCGTATCAAATAGTGGCAAAATATCTTTCTTAAAACGGGCCACCAGAGCCGCCTTATAATCCAAAGACCTGGCTCTCAGGGTAGATCCTGTTATTCTGAGTCTTTTAAACAAGATGAGACTGAGATCTATTTCATCGACTTTTGCACCCCCCATAAATGCTAATTGGATGAGCATGCCGTCTGTGTGAAGACTTCGCAGGTTTTTATTGAAATAGGATCCGCCGATTGGATCAACAATAATGTTTACGCCCTTTCCCTTGGTCCATTTAAGTGCTTCGGCTTCAAAATCTTCCGTATTGTAATCTACGACAAGTTCTGCACCCAATTGCAAGCAAATATCGCGCTTACCAGCTGAAGCAGTAACCATGCACTTGCCTCCAAGTTTGCGTACCATTTGAATGGCAGCCGTCCCTACACCACTGGCTCCTGCATGAATCAATACATGATCTCCACTTTTTATAGCCGCCAATAAAACCAGGACCTGTGTCGCAGTCAGAAATACTTCTGGAATGGCTGCGGCCTCTTCGAAATTCAGTTTATCCGGTATAGCCATAAGTAGGTCCTCATGCACTACAGCAAATTGAGCATATCCCCCACCGGCAAGCAATGCACAGACCCGGTCTCCCTTTTTCCAGCGGGTTACTTCCGAACCGATTGCTGCTACTTCTCCTGCTATCTCCAGGCCAAGTATTTCACTTTCGCCGGGAGGAGGTGGGTACAAGCCCTTTACCTGGAGAAGGTCTGCCCTGTTTAGCGCTGTGGCTTTAACTTTCACCAAAACCTCGCCAGACCCCGGAACGGGATCCGGCCATTCTATTAATCCCAAATTGCCGGAATTGGAGTAATGAACAACTTTCATAGCAAGGTATTAAAGCATTCTAAGCAAATGTCCCATTGCTTCCTGCTTGGTTTTCAGGTAGCCCTCATTTTCATCGTGGGGTTCAATGATAAGGGGAACTCTTTCCGTAACCTCTATCCCTGAATGATCGAAAGCAATTATTTTGTCCGGGTTATTGGTCACCTGAAGAATATGCAGGATCTCAACTGCGATGGCATAATCTCTGGCGTCCACTTCTAATCCGAGGTGCAGATTGGCATCGATGGTATTCATGCCCTTGTCCTGCAGATTGTATGCTTTCAGCTTATTGATGATCCCTATTCCCCTTCCTTCCTGCCTCAAATAAAGAATAATTCCCCCTTGGTCACCAATGACTTCCAGTGCTTTGAGCAGTTGTTCTCCGCAATCACACCTCTTCGAGCCAAAAAGATCGCCTGTAATGCATTCGGAATGAAGCCGAAGGTTGACTGGTTTTGTCAAGTCTGTTTTCTCATGAACCAGTGCCAAATGAGGCATCCAATCATCTGCATCAACAGAAAACGCGATCATATTGAAATTGCCCCATAAGGTAGGAATAACGGCTTGGGCTTGAAGTTTGAGCATTTCATGTCCGTTATCCTGTTTACTTCCCTGCATGCTGAAAGTTTCTGTTAAAGTACACAAGTAACAAAGAAAAGGAAAGACTGGTTTAAAAACAAGGTCAAATTAGGCAAAAGCCTAAAAGACTGTCCCGCCGAAACAGCATTTCGGCGGGACAGTCAAACCTTTCAAGGTTTATGGCAAGGTAACCATCAAGTGGGTAGGTATTGGTTAATATCCATCCTTTTTGCGAGAGAAATAGCCTTCCGGCGGATCCATTTCTACATCATCCGGTTTTGCTACGCGAAATTCTACCCTGCGATTCATGTAGCTGCTCGCAGAAGGTACCAGTGCTTTTTCCTGCCCTTTGTATTGCAGGATCAGCCTTCCGCGACCAATTCCGTGGTTATTGACCAGATGTTCAATTACAGCCAGTGCCCTGTCGTAGGACAAGTTCTTATTGAGAGTTTCGTCACCGGTCTGATCTGTATACCCTTCTACTACCAGTTTCAGGGAAGCATTCCCTTTGAGCATTTGTGCAATCCCGGCAAGGGTACCATAGTCTGTATATCTGATGGTATATTGTTCGGTGGGGAAGTGGATCATGGGAAGGAACCACTCAGCCACATTGTTGTTGCTTGTTTCTGTGAGTTCCAGGTCCCTAATCGCATCTCCAATCAATTCTTTCACCCTTTCTTCGCTTACCCCGCCTTGTCCTCTGTTGTTGACGGGATTGACAATGACTCCATCTGTATCCACTATCTCACCTTCTCTGGGAGGATTGTAAGGTTCTACATCTTTGTAATCCGGCACTCCATCTTTATCTGAATCGAGCGTCCGTCCTTTTGTATCCACAGGAACATCTGGAGGCGTATTGGGCTCCTGGTCTATTATATCCATCACTCCATCATTGTCCGCATCCGCCAAAGCCAGCTCCTGCTTGGATTTTACATCATTAAGATCCTTTAACACGCCGTCTAAGGGGCTGATCCAATACAGTGGCTCCGACTTTTTAGTTGAATTTCCTAAATTGATATTAATTCCCAAACGAGAATAATTCAGCACATCTCTGAAAACAGACTTGGTTCCCCCTCCGGTATTTATACCATCCACCAGATCTGCTCTGTTTCCCAACATGACTGAAGCCTGGTGCTCAAGGCCGATATTGACTCTTTTTCCGAGGCGAAAAGCAATGCCTGCACCAAAAGTACCATGTGGGGCAATTTCTTCAGGGATGGTCCCACTTACCCGACCGTCAATATAATCTGTTGTAAAGTTATTCACCCCTCCACCAATCAGACCATAGATGTGCGCATTTCGAACGGACTTGTCGTAGCGCATGCTATTGAGGTTAAACACCCCCAACATACTTGAAGAGTAGAGGGTATTTGTAAACTCTCTGTTATTATCACTTCCTTTGGACTGTCCATAAAACAAATCCATCCGCAGAGAGAAGAAATAATCTGTCGCCTTGCGAATATGGAGACCAGTTCCAAAACCAGGATCCTGCGGTACATCACCGGCAATAAAAAAATAGCCACCATGTACACCTATCTCCCACATACTGGGAGGAGTAGCCAGACCAAACTCCGGTGTGGAATTTTCTTCCTGAGCGTGTAAACCCTGACAAAACAACGTGAAGCTAATCAGGGTAAAAAAAATGTGTTTCCTCATACTTTGGGGGTTTTGTATAGTTTCTGGGTAAAAATATTACCTGAAAATACCTCAGGGCCTGATATTAAGCCCGGCGATTCAGGATTTAACGCAAAGCCAGTTGATATATTTGGTGTAAATTTACCTTTTATTTTTAGTTCCATCAAATTAATCACTTCGCATTAGGGGAAAAATCCTAATTTACAAAAAAAGAATACCCAGGAAGGTTAAAATCATGGCAACCATGCTAGCTGATTATTTTGCACCGGTAAAAGATTTGGAAATACTCACCCGCGACCTCGGAATTCATCATCTGGGAGCAACCATGGATATCCATTACAGAGATTTCCCCTCTCTCAAAAAGGGGCAGCTCGCTATTATTAGTTTCGACAAGCATTTTAGCCATCAACAACTTAGAAAGCATTTGTACAAACTTGCTACTCACTCCAAAGGGACAACAATAGCAGATTTGGGATATGTCAAAAAAACAGATCATCCCCAAAAAACAAATAGAGAAATTCTTTGCCATTTATGGACCAAAGGCATCTTTCCTATTGTTCTCGGAGGCGCTGATAATAGCGAGATTCTCGACTGGTTTGCAGGAGCAACTGCCGCCCTTCCGTTGAAAGAAATAAGCATCCTGGACGAACAGGTTCGCTTCGAAGGAGACAACAACTATCTGGGTCTCCTGATGGAAGCAAATCAGCACAAAACAATCCGCTACAATATTGTGGGTTGTCAGGCTCATTATGTCCCTTCAATCTACCACAAAGTTTTTCCCAACCAACAACTCGATCTTTATGGCCTGGGCAGTTCAAGAAAAGAACTGTCAGAACTAGAACCTCTGTTTCGGCAATCAGATCTGCTGCAAGTACATCTTTCTGTTCTCAAACAATCAGAAGCACCCGCCGTCCGCTCAGGCAGCCCAAGCGGTTTTTTGTGTGAAGAATTGTGCCAACTATCGCGATATGCAGGCATGAGTGATCGGTTAAAAGGCTTGGGTGTTTTCGGTTATTACCCCACATTGGATCATGCTGAACAAACAGCTCAGGTCGTCGCTCAATTGATTTGGTATTTCCTGGATGGATATCACAACAAAATGGAGGCCGAGCCCGAGGGACTCAAATACATGACAAAGTACCTTGTATTCAGCAAAGTACTGGGTGATTCCATCGTTTTTTGGAAAGACAGAAAGAGCGGGCGCTGGTGGATGCAGTTAAAAACAATGGAAGCGCAACCTGACGAAGCGCCTGAACTTATCCCCTGCACTATAAAAGACTACTCATTGGCTTGTCAGGGGGAAATCCCGGATCGACTACTTAAAGCACTGCAACAATGAGCAAGCTGGTTATTCCAATATTTTTTCCAGGCCTATCCCTCTTGATGCCTTTAACAGCACACAGGATTCCCTGATTGGGTGGTCTTTCAGCCATGCTGAGAGTTCAGCTGCGCTGAAAAAATGCCTGAAAGCTAATTTTTTAGCTGCCGGCGCAAACTCCCGGCCCACCAGAAAAACCTCATCAAACCCTAAAGTATCCGCAGTCTCTGCGATGCCCTCGTGTTCTGAAGCACTATAAGTCCCCAGTTCCAACATGTCTCCCAGAATTGCCACTTTTTTACTTCGTTCACAAGTCATCGTAGCAAAACTCTCCAGCGCCTTTTTCATGCTGCTGGGGTTGGCATTATAGGCATCCAGAATATACAGATTGCTGTCGCGCTCCAATATCTGAGAGCGATTGTTGCGTGGTTCATAGGCTGCGATAGCTGCTGCAATTTTTTCCTCCGGCACTTTGAAGTACTGTCCAACACTTACAGCAGTCACAATATTTGCCAGATTGTATCTGCCGGCAAGCTTGGAAACGACCTGCTGTACTCTTCCAAATTCGTCAGCAAAGGCAAATTCCAAAAAAGGCTGTTCACGAAGCAATTGTATTTCATACAAGGTTTGAGGCCTTGTTTTACAAAGACCATAAAATACTTTTCGCTGAAAAGATGTTGCCATTTCCGTGAGATGCTGTTCGTCTCGGTTGATAAAAAGTACTCCGGAGCGATCCGCCAAAAAACCATACAACTCACCTTTCCCTTTTTTAACCCCTGCTATTCCTCCAAAACCTTCCAGGTGTGCCTTGCCGATATTCGTAATCAGCCCATGAGTTGGCGCAGCAATTTTACAAAGATTGGCAATTTCTCCCTGGTGGTTGGCTCCCATCTCAATCACTGCAATGTCTATATCCGGCTCCAGGCCCAGAAGCGTCAGCGGGACCCCGATGTGGTTGTTAAAATTTCCTTTGGTTACGCCACACTTATAATGGCTTCCTAATACTTTATGAACCAATTCTTTGGTAGTAGTCTTGCCATTGCTGCCGGTGATGGCAAGTACCGGGATGGTAAACTGTTTCCTATGGTAATGAGCCAATTCCTGAAGGCTTTTCAATACATCCGGGACCCAGATACAGCCCTCTTTGCCCTTCAAACCGGGATCATCCACGATTGCCAGGGAGGCTCCGGCCTCCAGGGCTGCACCTGCAAACACATTGCCATCAAAATTTTCGCCCTTGAGGGCAAAAAACAAGGCACCGGCAGGTATTTTCCTGCTATCGATGCTCAGTTCTTGCCCGGCCTCCCTGAAAAGTCTGTATAATTCTGCGATAAGCATAAATCGGGAATAGAAAATGAGTGTTTACAAAAAAAGCTTCCAGGGTCAGAGGACGCTGGAAGCTTTTTTTGTAATTGATATTTTTTCTTAATACCTTCTTTTCGTTCTTTTTTGCTTGACTTTGTAGTCAAAACCACTGTTTGCTTCATTTCCTGAAGGTGCACCGGTGCGAATCATCGCACATCTGAATCCGACTGTACGATCTGCCTGGTCTTCCTCTTTGAAGCGGCGGGTTCCCGGTGACAACCAATAAGCGCGATCCGCCCAGGATCCACCTTTGATCACTCTTGAATTGTCACTTACCAAAGTTGTTTTTGTATAATCGTACAATACTCCTGAAGCCTCATCGCCGTCCAGATAGTTGTAAACCTGACCTCTTTTGTAATTTTCTCTCTGTTGTGCAGCTTCATCATCTACATATTGGTATCTGATGCGTCCCAAGCTGTCTTTTTCTACCAGTTCACCAAATTGATCGGTTACTCTTTCCTGGAATTTATTTCCACGATAAGGATTCATATCATGATTTTCCACATCGCGGAGCGTAACGCTGGTAAGTGGACGATAGAGATCCAGTGTCCATTCGCTTACATTACCTGCCATGTTGTACAAACCGAAATCATTAGGAAGGTAAGATCTGACAGGTGCAGTAGGGCAAGCATTGTCATTCAAACGTCCGGCCATACCCATATAGTCCCCTGCTCCTCTTTTGAAGTTGGCCATGATCTGACCCTGATTTTTATCGCGGCGTTGGTATCTCACAGAAGTACCATTCCAGGGATAAACCCTTCTGTCGGTAATGCGCTCATCCTGTGTAGTAGCCATATTGCCCTGTAGTGCCAGTGCGGCGTACTCCCATTCAGCTTCTGTAGGGAGACGATAATCTGGTAAAACAATGCCATCTTCGAACCTTACCTGTCTTTCACCTCCGGTTCTGATGTCCTTTAGGTTTTTGCGTACATTCCCTTCGTACTGACCTACCAGATAAGCTTCTGTATTAAAATTATCGTTGTCTTTTTGCTCCAGGTTTTGATTGAGGATGCCTCTTTCGATAAGAATCATTTCATTCACCCTGTCTGTACGCCACTCAGCATAGCGGTTAGCCTGCTCCCAATTTACCCCTACAACGGGATAATCATCGTAAGAAGGGTGGCGGAAGTAAGTTTCCACCAAAGGCTCATTATAAGAAAGTTCCTCTCTCCACACCAGGGTATCAGGCAAAGCATCTGCCAGTACTTCCGGGTATGACTCACCGAATACGCGGGCGGTCCAATAGAGATATTCGCGGTAATCAATGTTAGAAACTTCTGTTTCATCCATATAAAAGGAAGAGACGGTCACTCTTCTGGGAATGTTATTCCACTCGAAAGTAACATCTTCTTCTACCACACCCATAGTAAAGGTACCCCCTTCGACGAGCACCAGATTAGGGCCGGTTTCCTGCCCCTCATAGTCAAGTTTCTCGAATCCACCCCACTTGGTGTCGTTGTACGCCCAGCCTGTAGTGGAAGAACGTTCCTTGCTTTTACAAGAACTAAGCACCAGCGCCAGGGCAAAAAAGAAAGCACTAAACTTCAGCAATTTTTTCATTACTCCTTTAATTAAGGTTTGGTTGATCAAAACAAGCCCCAAAAATAGCAAATATTCTTACATGTAACTTTTGGGGGTTTTTAATTATTGTGATGAAATCGAATTTCACCTGAATATCTGGAAACAGTCGTTGATTCTGGCTGCTTTCCTTCTTCGTTTTTGTTGCTGACTGTCATCAAAATTCAGGGTGATGCTGATTTCATGCGTTCCTCCCGGATTCCAGACTGCGAGGCGACTCAAGGTAAAGTCGAAACTATATCCGACCCTCAGAATGCCTTCCCTAAAACCTGCCAGAAAAATAGCAGCATCGGGATTTTCAAAACCATTTCTGTACCATGCTCCCGCAAAAAACTGTCCCAATCCGAAGTAAGCTCCCACATCTGCCTGTCCGAAAGGCCCTTGTTTGATGACCAGCAAATTCGGGGATATAAACGCCCTCGATTTTTGATTATTGCGTCCGTCCAGCGTAATTTCTGTCCCAGCCTGAAAACTGATCAGATAAGGCAACCCGATGTTTAGATTGTCGTTGATTGCCAGAAGAGATTGATTGGGAGAATTGAGGTGTTTCACAGACAAACCCGCATAGAAATTGCTGTTGTACAACAAAATGCCTGCTGATACATCCAGAGCGGCGTGCTGCAAGTCTCCCGGTTGGATTTCTTCTGTAATACCCGGGTTTCCCAAGGGATCTGTCTGTCCTGTTATGGGGTTTAACTGATCTGTGAAAATCAAGCGATTCCAGTCTATGGTTTTTTGAAAAAAGCCAGCCTCCACTCCAAATCTGATGGTCCAATCGTGATTAAAGTTGAGCTTATAACCATATAAACCGCTGAATCTCGCAGTCTGATAAATGCCCTCCCCTTCTTTGTCCATCAGAGCCATGGCTCCAAAACCGCTGTTGTAAGCTTCCAAAGACTGATCATAGGAGACGCCAAAGGTCTGATAAGCATCATTCAAACCATGCCATTGGTTTCTATACACCAAACTGATTTTGGGGCTGAGGGTGACTCCTGAGAAAGCAGGATTGATAAAAACAGGAGAGGCAAAAAACTGGCTGAATACGGGATCCTGGGCCAGAGCGGCATTGCCGAGAAACACCATTAGGAATACAAATGCTACCAGTTTGTTCCTCATAAAGGTTTTGTTTGATGAAATTAAGTTGGCTTATCCCTGTTCACCCTGGGTAGTAAATACAAGGCATATTTTATTTTACAAGGCAATAAAATATCATTTTTTTTTAAGCTTTGATGAGGAAAAGCGATTTTTAACGACAAATGGATGAATCCCCCTGAGTCCAATGGGAACTTTTTACAATACTTGAAAGGGACCATCGTTTTTGAAAAGAGCGTAAACTTAAACAAAGCAAATGCTACCCTTGATGATTGAATCCTTTACCTTGTCAATTCAACATAAGTTGCTGGCAATTGTTTGCCTGGTCACATTGCCTGCCATTCAACTTGCCGCTCAGCAACAATCTACCCCCGAAGGTGCACATCAGATTGTATGGTATAAATCCCCTGAAGCACTCCAATTTGCCGGACAAAACTTTGAGGTGTTCTCCTTTCGCGGGGCTTTACTGGGAGAAGAATTCCCCGGGATGCCTTTCTGGACCACAACGGTACAACTAAACGGACCTCAGCAAATAAACCCCGAACTGACAGAAACTGTTTTTGAACCCGCGCCCAAACAATCGTTTCCGGAGAATGACCTTCTCGGAGAACAGATAAGTATCCGAACCAAGGTGGAAAAAGTAAAAAATCGCTGGGTAGCCAAAATCTATTTCATTCCCATCATAAAAGAGGGGACTTCCTACCAAAGACTGGTTTCTTTCCGCCTGAAAATCAATAGCACGCCCCTTCTCTATACTGCCCCCCGAGGCCCGCTCACCACCAATATTTCCGAACTTTCCTCCGGAAATATCTACAAATTGGCTGTTAAAGAAACAGGCATCCATAAACTCACCTATGATTTCCTGAAAAACGACCTTGGTCTTCCCATAGATCAAATCAACCCTGCCAAAATCAGGATTCTCGGCAGGAGCGGAGGCATGTTGCCGGAATCGCTGTTAGCGGAAGTGGCAGATGACCTGCCCGAACATGCCATAGAAGTTGTAGGAGCTGCAGATGGAAGATTTGATCCCCAGGACTATATTTTATTTTATGCAAGCGGACCGGATGTTTGGCATTATGATGAAGCCAGTCAAAGTTTCAGCATGACCAAACACCTCTACGATACACAGAGTTACTACTTCCTGAAAGTAGATGCTGAGGATGGCAAGCGAATTTTACCAACGCCATCGCTGACAGGGGCATCTTATTTGAGCAACACCTTTGATGATTTCGATCGCTTCGAAGAAGACAAGTCCAATTTGATGCACGATTGGGACAAATCACAGGGCTCCGGGAAAAAGTGGTATGGCGACCACTTTCTAAATGCACGTTCTTATACCTACAATAATCTATTCAACTTCCCCGATCTGGATCCTGGTAGCAGCAGCCGTATAGTAGCAGAAATGGCTATTCGTGCTCTTACCCGGTCCTCCTTCACTGTCAAAATCAACAATCAGTCTTTTCAGAGCAACCAGGCAGCTCGGGTGAGCCGCCTCAGCGGTGTCGGAGACAATGAAGTGGATTATGCCAAAACGGCGATCCTCGAAAAAAGTGCTACCCTGAGCGGCCCTGATTTCGACGTCGTAGTTGAGTATCCTTTTCCCGGAGGGAGCGGAGATGGAAGCGAAGCCTGGCTGGATTATATAGAAGTCAATGTCCGACAAAAACTCAACATGCAGGGCTCGCAGCTCAGCTTTCGGGATACCCGCTCCCTGCAATATCCAGTGACTCAGTACATACTCAGTAAAGCCTCTGACAAACTGCGCATCTGGGACGTCAGTCAATCACAGGAACCTCAAAATCAGGAATTTTCCCGGCAGGGCAATGAAATTATTTTTGGCGCAGCCGGAGACCAACTGAGAACTTTTGTAGCCTTTGACCCCGAACAAAATCTGTTGCGTGCAGAAGCCATAGGCCGGATTCCCAACCAAAACCTTCACGGAGTCACGGATCCGGATATGCTCATCATTTACCACCCTGATTTTGAAAGTGAGGCACTGCGACTAAAAGCACATAGGGAAACATTCAGCAACTTAAAAATAAGTCTCGCCTCGGTTGAGCAGGTGTACAACGAATTTTCATCAGGAGCTGCGGACCCGACTGCCATACGCAACTTTGCACGCCTTTGTTACGAACGCTCTCCTGATTTCAGGTTTCTTTTGCTGCTCGGTGACGGCTCATTTGACCAGCGCGACATTTACCAACTCGGTGGCAATTTCCTCCCCGTCTATCAGACAGAATCTTTCAATCCTATCTTTGCCTTTCCCTCCGATGATTATTATGCCATTCTGGAGCCGGCTTCTCTTGGCGACCCGACTGATCCGCTAAGTGGCAGGCTCGACATCGCAGTCGGAAGAATTCCCGTCAACGCTCCAGAACAAGCAAGCCTGGCTGTGGATAAAATCATCCGCTACGACCTTGAACCCGCATCCTTCTCCAATTGGCGCAACCAGCTTTCCTTTATCGGGGATGATGAAGATGGGCAGCGACACATGCTGCAGGCAGACGAAATCGCAGGCATCATTGAAAGCAGTTTTCCGGTTTTCAACCTGGAAAAAATCTACCTCGATGCCTTTACGCAAGTTTCTACTCCCGGTGGAGAGCGCTATCCTGAAGTGAATGAAGCCATCAACCAATCTATGTTTCGAGGCAATCTCGTCATGACCTATCTGGGGCACGGAGGTTCGCAGGGACTGGCTCAGGAACGTGTAATGAACATAACGGACATACGGTCCTGGGAAAACACCCATCAGATGCCCCTTTTTGTAACTGCCACCTGTTCTTTTACAGGTTATGACGACGCAGGTTTCACTACCGCCGGAGAAGAGGTATTTCTAAACCCCAAAGGAGGTGCTTTTGCGCTGCTGACCACCACCCGGGCAGTACTTTCTTCGCAAAACAAATTGCTCACCGAACAGGTCCTCATTCGTCTTTTTGAAAGAGACGGAGACAGTCCCAGAGCAATAGGCACTGTGATGCAGCTGGCAAAAAATAGTTTTACCGGAGGTGGCATATTGAGCAATTCCCGCAAATTTGCCCTGATTGGAGACCCTTCTCAAAAGCTGGCTATTCCCACATGGCAGGTACAAACTACCATGCTTAACAGTTCACCCGCAGACCCCGCTACTCCAGATACACTCAAAGCCTTACAAAAAATCAACATACGGGGAAAGCTCACTGACCTGGCCGGAAACCTGCTCGAAGACTTCAATGGTACGCTGTATCCAACCATCTATGATAAAAAGGTAACCCTCTCCACCCTCGGACAGGACCCCGGAAGTCCTGTAAAACCCTTTGACATACAAAAAAACATCATCTTTAAGGGCAAAGCGACTGTTTCGCGAGGTACATTTGAATTTACCTTTGTAGTACCCAAAGACATCAATTTTGAACCCGGCCCGGGGAAAATAAGCTACTACGCAGCAGATCCATCCATGCTTCGCGATGCACATGGGTATTACGACAATGTAATCATTGGCGGAACAGACCCCAACATTTTGTCCGACAGAGAGGGACCTGAAATCGGAGTTTTTATGAATACCCAGGACTTTGTGTTTGGGGGCATCACCGATCCTGACCCTACCCTTCTGGTATTGCTCTCTGACGAAAATGGCATCAATGTCGTGGGCAACAGCATTGGCCACGACCTCGAAGCCATATTGGATGAGGATACCCAAAACACCCTGGTTTTAAACGATTATTACACAGCCGACCAAGACAATTACACCAGGGGAACCGTCCGCTATCCGCTCACCAAACTCGAGCCGGGCAGGCACCAAATAAGGATTAAAGCCTGGGATGTAGCCAACAATTCTGCCCAGGCCGCTACCGAATTTGTCGTCTTCGATGGCACAGGCATCAAACTGGAACATGTCCTGAACTACCCCAATCCCTTTACAGATCATACCTGTTTTCAATTTGACCACAACTATGCCAATCAGGAACTGAGCGTGGTAATCCGCATTTTTACGGTATCCGGAAAACAAGTCAAAACCATCAGGCATCAGATGTTTTCGGATGGCGCTATTCGCCTGGACGACTGCATCCCCTGGGACGGAACTGACGACTATGGCGATAGATTGGCACGCGGTGTCTATCTCTACAAGATAAACGTTGCTTCCCAAATCCCAGGCTCTCTCGAAGTAAAAGGAGAAAGTGGATTTGAAAAGCTGGTCATCCTAAAATAAGCACGCCATTTTTTCGTAAATAGTAAATACGACCTGAAAATAGACCTTATATTTGACAAATCATTAAACTACAAGTAAGCTCATGACGAAGCCAAGACTACACATCTTCCTCATTATCGCTTTCATAGGAATTGCCTTGAACCAATCCTATGCCCAGTGTTTTGAAGAAAACGGAAAGTTTTTTAACCTCGACGGCACTCCCTGTACCAATACGGTAGCCACTGCTGTGCCTTTTCTCCGCATTGTAGCCGATGCGCGCTCTGCTGCTATGGGCGATGTAGGTATTGCCATTTCTCCTGATCCCAATGCCATGCACTTCAATGCATCAAAGTTGGTATTTATCGAAGAAGATTTTGCCGTATCCGCTACATACACCCCTTGGCTCCGTGCCTTGGGACTAAACGATGTGTACCTGGCTTACCTGACCAGTGCCGTAAAACTGGATGATCTGCAGACCCTGGGCTTCAGCTTGCGCTATTTTTCTCTGGGAAGCATCCAATTTACCGATGCCAACGGCGAACCCCTGAATACAGGCCGCCCCAATGAATTTGAAGTTGCGGTAGCCTATTCCAGGAAACTTTCTGACAAGTTTGCCGCTGCCGTTACCGGAAAATTCATCTATTCCAATCTGGCAGCAGGTCAGCAGGTAGGAGGAGAAACCATTGAACCGGGAGTAACCGGTGCAGCAGACTTTTCCTTTACCTACAACACCGAACTCAATCTCGGTGCACAAGAGTCCGAATTGACACTGGGACTTGCCCTGACCAACCTTGGTTCCAAGATCACTTATACCAATTCCCTCGAAAGAGATTTTCTTCCCGCAAACATAGGATTGGGATCTTCCCTAAAACTCAACCTGGACGATTACAACAGCCTTACTTTTTCTGCGGATGTCAACAAATTACTGGTTCCTACTCCTTGCCAGGGTGCTGATTGCGATGTAAATCCTGCAGACGGTGTGCCTGATTTCAAGCAACAATCCAGCATTGCCGGGATTTTAACTTCTTTCAGCGATGCTCCGGAAGGTTTTTCTGAAGAATTGAAAGAGTTGATGTACTCCATAGGAGTAGAATACTGGTATGACGATCAATTTGCGGTAAGAGCCGGTTATTTCAACG